>CAIJZW010000001.1 GCA_903825265.1 uncultured bacterium
GAGCGGTGACTGGAGTTCAGACGTGTCTCTTCCGATCTCGCTAGCGGTCCAACCCTATTTTATTTGACTTTACCATCTTTATAATGTTACTATATGAATAAGCCCTCCGGGGCGGTTTTTAATAAGAGAGACATTATAAATACTAGATTTAACCAATATTATATGAACAAAATCAAGGAATTCATCAAAGAGGTAATAGCAGAAGCAAAGCATGTTACTTGGCCTACTCGTAAGCAAACTTTATATTTTACAATAGCTGTTTTGGCTATTTCTGTTTTCATTGCTTACTATCTAGGATTGTTCGACTTTTTATTTAGTCAGGGACTTCAATTATTACTTACAAAATAATTTTAAAAGCGTTTAGCTTTATTCATGTAAAGTTACGTAATTATATAAAATAATATGGCAAAACAAGAATTAAGAGGAGAGAGAAATTGGTATGCGATTCATACTTACGCAGGTTATGAAAATGCAGTTATGCGTAATTTAAAACAGCGTATTGATAGTCTTGGAGTTAACGATAAAATTTTTAGTGTTATCGTTCCAACAGAAAAGAAAATAAAAATAAAGGGAGGGAAGAGAGTAGAGACAGAAGAGAAAGTATATCCAGGTTATGTTCTTGTAGACATGATAGTAGATGATAATTCTTGGTATGTTGTTCGTAATACTCCTCGTGTAACTGGTTTCGTTGGTGCTGGAGTTAATCCAGTTCCTTTAGATAAGAAAGAAGTAGATGATTTGTTTGGTCGCATGGATAAGAATAGTGGCAATACTGCAAAACATCAAATGGATGTAGAAGTTGGTGAAATAGTTCGTGTTGCTGACGGTCCTTTTAAAGATCTTGAAGGTAAAGTTAGTGATGTTGATAATGAAAGAGGTAAAGTTAAAATTCTTGTTTCAATGTTTGGACGTGAGACTCCAGTTGAACTAGATTTTTTACAAATAAAGAAAATGTAGCATTTGCTACGATATGATAAATATGTTAGATTAAGTCTGTTACGCTAAAGCTTCAATATTAGAACAATCGCGTCGCTTCTCAATGGAATCAGCGACATGATTTTAACAAAAATCAATTATGGCAAAAAAAATTACAAAAAAAGTTAAATTACAAATACCAGCTGCTAAAGCAACTCCAGCTCCTCCACTTGGACCTGCATTAGGTCAGGCCGGAGTAAATATTGCTGAATTCTGTCAGAAGTTCAATGCTATGACTGCTAAGGATGCAGGAGACATTGTAGGAGTAGTTATTACAGTTTATGAAGATAGAACTTATGATATTAAAGTAAAAACTCCTCCAGTTTCAGGTCTTATTTTTAAAGCAGCAGGAGTAGAAGGTGGTTCAGGTAAGCCAAATGTAAGTAAAGCAGGTTCAATCACAAAAGCTCAAGTACGTGCAATTGCTGAAAAGAAGATGCCCGATTTGAATGCTAAAAACATTGAAGGAGCAATGAAAATAATCGAAGGAAGTGCTCGTTCAGCAGGAATCTCAATAGTAGGATAATTTATTTAATTTTATGAAAATTACAAAAACAATTAAAACTTGGTCTAGTTTCTCTGAAAAGAGTTTAGTTTTTTAAACCAAGGACTAGTTGTTTTTTATTTAAAAACCACCCGTCTTTGGGTGGTTTTTAAATATATGTTGTACTTTTAAAATTAAATATTATGTTTTTATTAAACGAAAAACAAGTTAATGAGTTGATTGTTAAAACTATAGAAAAAATTGGTAGCAAATATCCAAAAGGGTATAAATGTGATTCTTTTGTTAAAGATGCTTATAAAACTATTGGAATTGACTGCATCTTTGATTATTGCCCAGTTCTTTTATTAGAAGATATTTTTAAAAAACAATGGGTTGGGTACCCTTGTTTCTTAAAAAGAAAGAAAACTCTTTATCAAGAAAGAAGATATACTCATATTGGAATAATCGCACCAAATTATTCAATTTTGCACTACTCAAGACGCATGAATGATTTACTTTCATATGAAGTATTATTAACCCCTTATGAAGAGATATTTGAAATATATGACTTTGCTCATTACGAATTACAAAAAACACCATTCAAATAATGGTGTTTTTATTATTATATAGATGCTTGACATTGTATATACATTGTATATACTCATGATATGACCACAATAAATATAAGAGTTGATGAAAATATAAAAAATAAAGCCACTAAAACCTTTGCTAGTATGGGCTTGGATGTTTCTTCTGCTATAAAGTTGTTCCTCAATCAATCAATCAAGGAGAATGGATTACCTTTTCATCCTAGTAATAATCCAAAAGTAATACGAGCAATGTGGGATAAAGAAGTTGCTGATACTTTAAAATACGGTAAGGCTTATACAAATTCAAGAGAAATGTTTGATGATATAATCAACAATAAATAAATTATGTATTATGGATATTACACCAAGCAGTTTCAAAAAGCTCTTAATAAAATAATTTCATCCGGAAAGATAAAAAGAATGGAGATTGAGAATGTTGTTGATATTTTAAGTAAAGGTAGTAAACTTCCTAGTAAATATAGAGATCACAACCTACATGGAGAATATATAGGATATCGTGAATGTCATATAAGAGGTGATCTAGTAATGATTTATAAAATAGAAGAAGATAAATTAATCCTACTTCTGCTTAATATTGGTTCTCATTCAGAGCTATTTAAATAAAAAAAACGACTAGGTCTTGCCTAGTCGTTTTTTTTATTTATTTGAAACTCTTTCTACGTATTCTCCACTTTCTGTATTTACAACTATTTTATCTCCTTCTTCTACGAAGAATGGAACTTGGATTTTAACTCCATTTTCAAGTACGGCAACTTTTCCTCCTCCATTTGCAGTATTACCTTTTATAGATGGGGGAGCCTCTTTAATCATAAACTCCATTTTAATAGGAAGAGATACTTTAATGATTTTTTCTTCATCATCGTCATCCCAAACCATAGCTATAACATTTTCATTTTCTTTTAAATATTTAGAAGAATCTCCTATTATTTTCAAGTCTATTTTAAAACGATTTTTAGCATCTTCTGGATCGCAGAACCAATACTCATCTTTACTAGAGTAAAGGAATTTAACATTCTTTTTTGCAACATCAGCCTCATCAACTTTATCAGCAGCATGAAATGTAGCATTCCATGTACGTCCAGAAGTTAAACTTTTAAGTTTAACTTGATTTTGGGGTTTTCTCATTTGAGTACGAGCCACATGATTATCTAAAACTTCACATGGTTCATTTTCATAAACTATTATTTTACCAACACGTATTTCACTGTATTCAAGCATATAATTTATTTTTAATTAATAACAAAACGAGTATAACAGAATTGGATTAAAAATGAAAGTAGAATGTTCTTTAAGGAAGCCTTACACAGGCTGTCGAGCCGAGTACGAGCAAAAAATTCAACAGAATTTTATTGTGTGCTGACGGAAAGAATATTCTACTGTAGTTTCCATAGAAATATTATTCACCAGAAGATGCAACTTGTATTTCTCCGAAACGAGAACGAACTTCTTTGAGTATTTCTTCGGAAAGCTTTTTATTGTCACGTAAGTATGTACGAGCTGCATCATATCCACGACCAAGTTTTATTTCTTCTACTGGGCCTTTTTCTTTTTGTTTAGCAGTTCCATTATAAGAGAAGATAGCTCCACTTGTTTTACTTATTATTCCAAGTTTCTCACCGAGAGCCATTATTTCTCCTTCACGAGAAATTCCTTCTCCATAAAGAATATCGAATTCTGTTTGTTTGAAAGGGGAGGCTACTTTATTTTTTACAACCTTAACACGAGTTCGACTTCCAACAACTTCTTCTCCTTTTTTGATTTGAGCAATACGGCGAATATCTAATCTTATTGTTGTGTAGAATTTGAGAGCTTTTCCTCCTGGTGTTGTCTCTGGATTACCGAACATAACACCAATTTGCATACGAATTTGGTTTATAAAAATAACTACAGTTTTAGAATGAGCAACAATTGCTGTAAGTTTACGAAGTGCTTGAGACATTAATCTTGCTTGTTTTCCTACATGTGATTGCCCCATATCTCCCTCAATTTCATCTTTAGGTGTAAGAGCTGCGACTGAGTCTATGACTACGACATCTATTTTACCAGAGCGAATTAAACTTTCTGTGATTTCAAGACCTTGTTCTCCATTATCTGGTTGTGATATTAGCAAATCTTTTATATTTACTCCTAATTTAGCAGCGTAATCAGGATCCATAGCATGTTCAGCGTCAATATAAGCACATACACCGCCTTTCTTTTGAGCTTCTGCGACTATATGTAGAGCAAGGGTAGTTTTACCAGATGATTCTGGTCCAAATATTTCTATCATTCTTCCTCTTGGTACTCCTCCAACTCCAAGTGCCATATCAAGCCCTATTGATCCAGTAGGGATGACATCAATATCTACTTTAGGAGTATCTCCTAATTTCATAATTGCACCTTCTCCAAATTTAGTTTGGATAGCTCTGATTGTATCTTCTATTGCTCCACCATTTTCTTTTGGAGCCTTTTTTGCTTTTTTTTGCATATATTTAAAACGTAACAAATTATTTTATAAAAAAATGTCTGGCTCCTCGTCCTCCCTCATCCGAGGACTTTTTTTATAATATAATTTGTGTAGTTTTTATTTATTATTAATTATTCAACATTGCGACCGTCCCTAAACTTTTCTCATAAACTACTTGAAACTTTTTTTCTTTATTTTTTCCAAATTTATCAGTAGCATCAATCGTAACAACAGAAAATCCAGGGATGAAAGCTATTGGTTCAGAAAAACTTCCATCTCTATCTATAAATATTTCTCTACCATTCAAACTTATGTAAGTTGCATTTTTAGCTTTACCTTTTATTATTGCAAGGGGGGTATCATCTTTGTGTTCTATTGTAGCTTCAATTTGTATTCCTTTAAAAAGGAATGATGTTTTTGTATATGCAAAAATTCCAATAATAACAAATAACATCATGCAAGATGCAAATCCTAGCCACCACTTTATATTTTTATTTTTTATTCTTTGCATTTTTTTAAAAGCGAAACAAATTATTTTATAAAAAACCAGTCTGGCCCTTCTTCCTCCCTCATCCGAGGGCTTTTTTATAATATAATTTGTGTAGCTTTGTAACCATTATACCACTATATCATCAGTATGATCCATAGGTTTTTCTATGACATCACGAGGTTTTGCTCCATTACCTGGACCTATGACATTATGATCTTCTAGCATATCTATAAGTTTGGCTGCACGAGCATATCCTATACCTAGTTTGCGTTGTAGGTAAGAAGTAGAAGCTTTTTGGTCTCTGATAACCACATCTCTTGCTTCTTCGTATAAATCATCACTTCCTCCTTCGTCACCGTCCATATTATCACTGAACAAACTACTACCTTTTTCTATGTTACCTGATAATTCAATTTGATCGGGTATTTCATCTATGTATGCATTTTTCAAATATTCTACAACTCTTTTAACTTCTTCTTCTGAAATATATGCACTTTGAATACGTTCTGGTTGACTCATTTCTCCACTTGCGTAGAGCATATCTCCAGCACCTAGAAGTTTCTCAGCTCCTCCTTGATCAAGAATTGTACGAGAATCTATTTGTGAAGAAACTTGAAGAGCAACACGAGTAGGGACGTTGGCTTTAATAAGACCTGTAATAACGTTTACAGAAGGACGTTGTGTTGAAAGTATAAGATGGATTCCAACAGCACGAGACATCTGAGCTAAACGAACAATTGCACTTTCAAGCTCTCGAGGATAAGATTGCATTATATCGGCTAATTCATCAATAATGATAACTATGTAAGGCATTCTTTCTGTTTCACTATTTTTTGATTTAGAATAAACAGTAGAATGATATGATTCTATGTCACGAACAGACTGGGATTGTAGTACATCGTATCTGCGATCCATTTCCTTTGCTGCCCATTTGAGAGCTAATATGGTTTTCTTTGGGTCAGTTATTACTGGTGTAAGTAAATGAGGAATTTTATTGTACAAAGTAAGCTCAACTCTTTTTGGGTCTACCATTATGAGTTTCATATCTTCTGGTCCATTTCTATAAAGTAGGGAAGTTATAACAGAGTGTATCGTTACAGATTTACCAGAACCTGTTGTTCCTGCGATAAGGGCATGTGGCATCTTAGCAAGGTTTCCAAATACAGCTTTGCCGGATAGTCCACGTCCAAGAGCAACAGTCAAAGGCTTAGGTGAGTTTTGGAATTTATCATCAGATAGAAGAGTGGCAAGACCAACCATTGATTTAACTTTGTTTGGAATTTCAATACCAACGAGTGATTTACCAGGAATCGGTGCTTCTATACGGATAGGGTGAGCAGCAAGAGCAAGAGATAGGTCATTTTGAAGTCCAACTATACGAGATAATTTTACTCCTTGTGCAGGCTTGAGAGCGTATCTTGTAACAGTAGGTCCAACAGTTACTTCATCCATCTCAACAGGTATACCGAAGTTAAGAAGTGTTCTTTGTATAATATTAGTATTACCTTTCATATCTCCGATGTTTGGTTTACCTTTATCTTTTTCTAAGAGAGAAAGGGGAGGAGCTACGTAATCAGTATGGAATTTCTTTTTAGGCGATAACTTTTCTTCCACCTTATCTTTAATTTCAGTTTCAATATAGTCTAGGTCTTCTTCTTGTACAGGTACTTCTTTCTTTGTTTTTTCTTTTTTAATTTCTTCTTCTTGTTCAGGTTCTTCTACTGTTTCTTTTTCACTTTTAGTAAATGGTAAATTAATTTCTTTTTTAGAAATATTTTTAATTTTTTGCCATAGAGCAAGTAGATTTGGTCGCTTGTTAAAGAGAACAATAAGAGATGTTATTAGTATCGCTCCAAGGATAAGAATACCTCCTTGAATTCCAAATGGAGAGAATATCCATGCGATCATACTACCTAGATGTCCACCATAAGTTATGATAGTAGAAGTACCAACTCCGTTAGTTGCGATATCCATAATTCCTAAAGTAGAGAGGAATAAAGTTGCTCCCATTATAGCGTGGAGTCGAGCAATTTCTATACCGCCATTTTTCATAAAAGATACACCTATAATCCCTAAAATTATAGGAAGTAAATAATATCCAAATCCAAAAAATGAATTTAATATTTTATAAATAAAGTCTCCTGCAGGACCAGCTGATTTGAATATTGTTAATAAAATTAAAAGTCCTAAAACTAGAAATCCAATACCCCATATACTTTGTGTTGTTTCTTCTTTTAGTTCAACTTTTTTTCTTGCCGATTTATTTTTTTTCCCTTTACCCGCTGTCTTATTATCGGAGGGAGATTCTATATCTTTTTTTGCCATATTATTTGTTAATTATAGCATATTTTTTTTATAAAATCTTAACTAATTTTTAGTGGAAAAGAAGATAAA
>CAIJZW010000002.1 GCA_903825265.1 uncultured bacterium
CAGAGGAATTGCTATGATGTTACAACCTTTGGTGAATCTATTGAAAATATATATGAAGGGATGAACATTTTCGAGAATGCTTCAAATTTAAAGTTTTGCGATACTAGCGGTATAAATATAACAAATGCAGAATATTGTAAATCTTCCATAGGTGGTAATAATCATTTTGGATGTGTCTCTGTCCGAAAAAGTGAGAATGTTATTTTGAACAAAGTGTATTCAAAAGAAGAGTATGCTCTATTGAGAGAAAAGATAATAAAACATATGGATGAAATGCCATATGCAGATAAGAAAGGTAATATATATAAATACGGTGAATTTTTCCCGATAGAATTATCTCCTTTCCCTTATAATATGACTTTTGCTAATTTATTTAATCCAAAATCAAAAGAGGAAATCGAAAATATTGGTGGGTATTATTTAGAAGAAAATAAAAATGAATATAAAATTACAAAGAGTGCTTCAAAGATAGAAGACAATATAAAAGATGTTGGAGATAATATTTTAAGTGAAGTAATTGGTTGTGAGAAATGTGGCAAGGGATACAAGGTTATAGAAATGGAATTAAGATTTTTGAGAAAGATGAAGTTACCAATTCCTCACGAATGTCCATTTTGTCGCATAAATGAAAAGCTAAATATTTGGGTAGACAATATGCACTTGAAAGATAGAGTTTGTGATAAATGTGGTATTGATTTTAAGACACATTGGAACAAAGAAAGAGCCCCTGTAATTTATTGTAAAGATTGTTATAAATCTGAATTTTTATAACCAGATAGGGGCTTAGCCCCTATCTGGAGGTTTGATTATATTAATATTTTGGGCTAGTATGAGTATATATGGCAGTTATTATAAAAAATAAAGAGCAGATTGAGATTATAAGAGAAGGGGGAAAAATTTTAGCGAAAATATTAGAGAAACTTGTTAAAAAGGTATCTCCAGGAATTTCAACTTTTGATCTTGATAAATATACCTTTGATTTAATTAAGGAATTTGGAGCAAAGCCTGCTCTTTTGAATTATAAACCTGAAGGGTCTTCTAAGTCTTTTCCTGCTAGTATTTGCATATCTGTTAATAATGAAATCGTTCATGGTGTTCCTAAAAAAACTAAAATTCTAAATGATGGTGATATTGTTTCTCTTGATTTGGTTATTGAATATAATGGTTATTTTACAGACCATACTTTAACTGTGCCTGTAGGTAAAATTTCAAAGAAAGATAAGCAATTACTTGATGACACTAAAAAAGCCCTAGAAATAGGCATTTGGGCCGCACGTGGAGGTGCTACAGTAGGAGATATAGGTCATGCTATTGAGTCTTTTGTTAATAGGAAATATGGTATTGTGAGAGAGCTTGCTGGTCATGGAGTAGGAGTCAAAATACACGAAGATCCTTATGTTCCTAATTATGGTAAGGCTGGTAAAGGGCAGAAACTTATTCCTGGAATGATTATTGCTATTGAACCTATGTTGAATATCGGCAAGGATGATATTGTTGTTGCTTCAGACGATTGGACTATCAAAACAGCTGATGGCTCTCGTTCTGCACACTTTGAGCATACAATTTTGATTACAGAAGGCGATGCAGAAGTTTTAACTAAATAAAAATTCTAGAGAAAATAGTCTTTGAAAAATGCCTTACGGAGGCTGACGGGTCGAGTACGAGCAAAAAATTCAGCAGAATTTTATTGTGTGTATTTTTCAAAGACTATTTTCTCTTACATTTTTATTCAATATGATATAATAAAATATATGGAAGGATTTAGTCTAAATAGTGCTCCTAAGTTTAAGAATCCACAAGAAGAGTTGGATTTTTTACGTGCTCATATCGCAGAAAAGGAAAAAGCTCTAAATGAACAAGGAAAAGAAGTTAATAAAGAAGATCTTGCTCATAATGTAATATCTGAGTATCGAAAGTTTGATCCAGAAGATGTTATGCACAAAAGTGCTCTTTTAAAAAAGAGCGAAGTAGAAGGTTTTGTTTTAAAATTAAAGCCAGAAACTCATGATCGTAAAATGGAAGAACTTTTAGGTCTTCTTTTGGATAAAGGTATTTCCAGTACTCTTTCTATTGTATCTCAAATGAATAATCCTCATTTAGATGATGATTTTCATCGTTTTCTTGTTCAATATTTATATACAACACACAAAATTCCTGGACTTAAAGAAGGAACTCCACTTTTTAAATCTCTTGATATGAAACTTTTTGAGATTACTCTTCCTGATGTTTCTGAAGATGCTAATAAAAGAGGTTTAAAAGAATTACTTTCTGCTATGGAACAATTTTATGCTGGTATGCATTCAGTTGGAGAAGGAAGAGAAAATTACAATAGAAATCATTTTACTCTTGAAATTGCTCTTGCAGAAGGAACAGATAGTTTTATTTTTTATGTTGCGGTTCCTAATCACAAAGCAGATCTTTTTGAAAAACAATTATTAGGTGTACATTTAAATGCTAAAGTTACAGAAGTCCCTGATGATTATAATATTTTTTCTGAAAATGGAATTATTAGTGCTTCTTATGCAACTTTAGCTCATCATGAGGTTTACCCTATAAAATTATATGATGCTATAGACCATGACCCACTTAATATCATTCTTAATGTTTTAACAAAATTAAAAAAGCATGGAGAGGGTGCTTCTATCCAGTTTACTATTTGTCCAGAAGATGAAGAAATAATTAGAAAATTTCACATCATGCTTTCAGATGTAAAAGAAGGTATGTCTGTAAGAACAGCTGCTAGTATGACTCGTCAGGTAACAAAAGAATTCAAGAAGTTAGCTTCTGAATTATTTTTTGGAGTTTCTAAAAAGAAAGAAGAAAAAAAGGTCAATGATAAAGCCGTTGAATATATAGGTGAAAAGTTAAAAAGCACTATTATGGCTACAAATATCCGCATTGTAACTTCAGCTGAAACAAAATTACGCTCTGAACAAATACTTTCTGATATTGAATCATCCTTTAATCAATTTACAGAATCAGATAGAAATGGTTTTAACTTTAATCATCCAAAAGGAGGGGATCTGTCTAGTTTAATACATAATTTTTCTTATAGAACATTCTCAAATGAATATTCTATGCCTCTTAATTTAAAAGAGCTTTCAACTGTTTTTCATTTTCCTTATGGAGTTGTTTCTTCTCAATTGAAACAAGCTAAAGCAGGTATTGCTCCTGCTCCTATGGAAATGGGAGATCAAGGAATAGTATTAGGAGTAAATAATTATCGTGGAGTAGATACAGAGATTCGTATGTCTCGAGAAGATAGAATGCGTCATTTGTATGTAATTGGACAAACAGGAACAGGTAAAACAACTATTTTAAAGAATATGATTGCTCAAGATATAAAAAATGGTGATGGTTGTTGTTTTATTGATCCTCATGGTAGTGATATTCAAGATATTTTAAGTTATGTTCCAAAAGAAAGGATTGATGATGTTATTTATTTTGATCCTGCTTATACAGCACGTCCAATGGGATTAAATATGCTTGAATATGATCCAAAATATCCAGAACAAAAAACTCTCGTAGTGAATGAACTCATGGGTATTTTTAATAAACTTTTTGATATGAAAGTAGGAGGAGGAGCTATGTTTGAACAATATTTTAAAAACTCAGCTTTTCTTGTTATGGAACACCCAGAATCAGGTTGTACTTTATTAGAGATTGGTAGAGTTCTTGCTGATAAAAGTTTTCGAGATATGAAACTTTCTCATTGTAAAAATCCAATAATCAAACAGTTCTGGGAAGGAGCAGAAAAAACAACAGGTGATCAAGGTCTTGAGAACTTTGTTCCTTATATTACTTCTAAGTTTGATAACTTTATTTCAAATGATATTATGCGTCCAGTTGTTCTCCAAGAAAAGTCTGTATTTAATTTCCGTGAAATTATGGATAACAAAAAGATTCTTCTCGTTAATCTTTCAAAGGGTCGCTTAGGAGATATAAATGCGAATCTTATAGGTCTTGTTCTTGTTGGTAAAATTCAAATGGCAGCTATGTCTCGTGTAGATATGTACGGACAGAAGATGAATGATTTCTATCTTTATATAGATGAATTCCAAAATGTTACGACAGATTCTATTGCGTCTATTCTTTCTGAAGCTCGTAAGTATCGTTTATCTTTAACTGTTGCTCACCAATACATATCACAGCTGGATGAGAAAATAAAGAATGCTGTTTTTGGTAACGTTGGTTCTATGGCTGTTTATCGTATAAGTACAGAAGATGCAAATTTTGTTGAACAACAATTCAAACCAATATTTACATCTTCGGATATTGTTAAGTTAGATAATTTTAATTCATATGTGAAAATGCTTGTGAATGGTCAACCTGTAAAACCTTTTAATATGACTTCACATTGGAGTATGACACCAAAAGGGAATACAGAAATAGTTGAGAAAATTAAAGAACTATCTTATCTTAAATACGGTCGTTCTCGTGACGAAGTAGAGGAAGAAATAATGAGTAAGTATAAAACAAATTAATTTATACTTGTTTTATAAGGGTTTTTCTGTTATTATTTAGTTTATTAATATTTATTTTATATATATGGATACAATAGAACGTTCACTTATAGTGTTTAAACCAGATGCAGTTCAGAGAGGTATAGTAGGAGAAATTCTTTCTCGTTTTGAAAAGACAGGTTTAAAAATAGTTGGAGCTAAGATGCTTCAGCCTAGTTATGATCATTATTTTCATCATTATGAAAAGATTGGTAAAATGATTTCACGTCGTGGACAGAAAGCTTTTGATGTTACTTTATCAATGATGAACGAAGGCCCTGTTATTGCTTTTGTTTTAGAAGGAGTTGAAGCTATTGCTCTTATTCGTAAGATGGTAGGTGTAACTGAACCTAAGTCTGCTCTTCCTGGTACTATTCGTGGAGATTATTCTCATATGAGTTTTGGCCATGCTGATTTGAATGAAGTAGGAATTCCAAATATATTACATGCTTCAGGAGATAAAGAAGAAGCAGCTCAAGAGATTGCCCATTGGTTTAGTGAAACAGAATTATTTACTTATACAACAGCTCACGAAAAATTTACTCAGACTAAAAAATAATTATTTAAAATATAAATCCCCGAAAGGGGAATTTATATTGATTGCGAATATGAATAATATTAAAGATATATATAAAAAATATAAAATAATGCCGAATTTACAACTTCATCAGATTAGAGTTGCTGCTGTTGCTGCTCAGATTTGCGATTCACTTTCTATTGAAGTTGATAAAGAGAGTATTATAACTGCTTGTTTACTTCATGATATGGCTAATATTATCAAATTTAATTTGAATTATTTTCCTGAATTGAATGAACCAGAAGGATTAGAATATTGGCAAGATGTGAAGAATGATTATATTCTTAGATATGGTAATGATGAACATCAAGCAAGTTTAATGATAGCTAGAGAGCTCGGGGTTTCTGATTATATTTATGAGCTTATTTATTGTATAGATTCTAGTTCTGTTGAAATCATAGCAATGGAAGATGATTTTGGTAAAAAGATTTGTATTTATGCTGATAATCGAGTGACTCCTCATGGTATTGTATCAGCCGAAGAAAGAAGTTTAGAAGCAAAAGAAAGATATAAGGATCATCCACACGCTTTTAACGAAGAAGGTAGATCTTTTTTTATGAATAATTTATTTTCTATTGAAAAACAAATTTTTTCACATACGGATATCAAATCAGAGAGTATAAATGATGAATCTGTTTCTAAATATTTAGAAAAATTAGAAAGTTTTTTATTTTAAATTAAAA
>CAIJZW010000003.1 GCA_903825265.1 uncultured bacterium
ATTTCTTTTTTCAACTAAACTCTTTTAAACAAACTCCATTTTAAGACCTACCAAAACAGCTACTTTGGCAATCTTTATTTCTTTTTTCAACTAAACTCTTTTAAACAAACTCCATTTTAAGACCTACCAAAACAGCTACTTTGGCAAACTTTATTTCTTTTTCTTTTATTTAACCTATTTACAAATTTACCTTATATTATGATACAATGCAAAACATATGAAAATGGATTCAGCCCCTAAAAAAGAAGATAAGCCCCAATTAAATTTAGCAACAATAAAAAACAACGTCTTTCTTGGATTAGAAGGGGTTAGTTTTATTAAGAATAATGACCTTGAAAAAGATTTTACTGATTCATTTAACGAATATAGTAGCTATAATCTAACAGAACAAGAGATGACTCTTTGCATATCTGCTTCTTTAATATCAAAAAAATCTCAATCAGATGAACTAAAAGAATTAATAGCTACTTCTGAAAATTTAAAAACTTTAAATACTGATATCGTAAAAATAGAAGAGAATGGCAGTATTGAAAATACACTAAGAATTGAAGCTTTCAATAACATGGATAACTATACAAAGGAAACTCTTTGCTCTGTTGGGGAAATACTTGGTAAAGCAAAATACCCATGGGGGATAACAGGCTCTGTTGCTCTAAAGTTAGAAGCAGATACAGATAAACACCCAGATGATATAGATTTGCAATTCTGCGATATAGACTTCCCTATTATATACAAAGAATTCTTAGAAAAACAAAAAAATGGAAAAGTAAAAGATTTAAAATTAGTCCAACAAATAGACTTTAACGGTGACTTCAATGGATGTACAAAAATCTATGCAAAATTATTAGTTCAAAAAAAATGGATTGAAATTGAAGCTTTTGCACAAAATATTGACCATAAATTACCTAAAAATGGTATTGCAAACGTAGGCTTAGAGCAAATCCAAATAAATCAATACAAAGAAAATGGTATAGATATTAACCTTATCGGAAGAGAAGAAATAATAAGATACTATAAATACTTATCTAAAACGGAAGTGCTTCTATATAGTGAAACAGCTCACAGAGCAACAGAAGGATTAACATTTCTGAAGAATAAATTTCCTCAAAGAGTTTCAAATTTATTATCAATAATAAAAAGAATTGAACACGAAAATACTGGAGAAAATAAAATAGATGAAATAACAGATCAAAATATAATTAACTTAGAAAAAATGTTATTAGTAGAACAGAAAGATTATGATATAGAACTTAAACTAGATTATGAAAAACATGATCAACTAAGTCCTATAGAGATAATTAAAAATGCTTTTGAATTATTTAAAAAAGGGAAAGAAAAAACTACAGGTGTTGGTTTCACCAACAATGTAATCAAATATAATTTGGATGAGTCTATCAGAAACGATATGGTAGATATGTTCCTCGATAAATCACAAATAAGGCAAAGGGGTGATGAATATTTTAATACACACAAAGAAGATGCAAAAAAGATAATTGTAAACTTCTTTGAAAAAATAAAAGGTCATACAAGAGAGGAAATTGTAGACAGTCTCTCCGTAATAAGTCTTGAGGATATGCAACAAATAACCAATTCTCATATACAAATTGTAAAAATTGAATCTGAAATACAACAAATACTCGAAAATTACGAAAATGATAAAGATGCAACAGAGAACAAAGATGTACTGGCAATTATAGAAGAAAAATGTTATGCTATGAGCAAATACACTGAGGATTTGCTTCAAAATATAATTAATAAATACAAGGAATATTCTTTATCATTAGAATATATAAATTCTAATGATAATAAAGATTTGTTATCTTTTATAACACTGAAACAGACTTTAGATGGGCACATAATGCCAGCACTAGATCTTGTTTCTGATATAGAAAATAGGATTAAAAAATATAAAGAAACAATTTAATAATTATATACTATGACAAAAGTACAAATAAATTATGAAAATTTCAGAAGAGAAGATGAGAAAAATCATACCTCTTTTATAGAAAAAATGAAAAATCCAGAAGAGAGAACAGCTTTTGAAAAAAAACTTTTACAAGCTGGAGCATGGTCTCCTGGAGAAATAATAAATAGAGCTTTGAATTGTTCTATTTAAAAAGACTAAAAAAGACGAACTAACCCTCGTCTTTTTTTATTTTTTGAGCCGTCAGTGAGAATCTCTCCTTACAGGAGCAGTACACCTTTTCGGTATATTCGGAATAGTAATTCCTCATATACATCGAAAAGCTCTCCGATTCTCACGCAAAAAGACACTCAAGTGTCTTTTGAGCCGTCAGTGAGAATCGGACTCACGGTCTCTGTCTTACCAAGACAGTGCTTTACCACTAAGCTATGACGGCAAATGATTGAATCAATTAAGAATACTATAAAATAAGCATTTTTTCAATGATTGCAAAATTTCTTATTTCGGGTTATTATAAGCAAGCATTAAATAAACATAGAGAGACAGAGAAATGGTATCTCCTAAAGGACTAATAGCGCAAATAACAGTTATGGGCCTTGAAGAGATAAATGTTAATAAAAAATAAATATATAGCGGGATAGAGAAATGGTATCTCGTAAGGCTCATAACCTTAAGACGGTCGTTCGATTCGACCTCCCGCAACAATTCGGTAAACTACTCATGTAGTTAAGTGACATACCAAATATGTCTATGAAACCGAAGAAATGTCGGTGTAGCTCATCTGGTTAGAGCGCGGGACTCATAAGCCCGAGGTAGGAGGTTCAAGTCCTCCCACCGACACAGTCGAGTGGAGCAAGTAAACTGCTTTACTTGCGTGAGGAATTGAAAGATTTTTCTGTGTTTGAAAAACAGAAAAATACCTGCCGATGTAAGAGGAAAGTCCTCCCACCGACACAATAAAGTAGATATTTTTTCTATTTTATGTTATCTTGATAAAGTATTTGCAGTTGTAGCTCAACTGGTTAGAGCACCCGCCTGTCACGTGGGAGGTTGAGGGTTCAAGTCCCTTCGACTGCGCAAATAAATAAAGCCCCTTTATGGGGCTTTATTTATTTGCGCAGGAGAGGAGCCAACTGCTTGGCTCCGTAAGGGATCTTGAAAGATTTTTCGTTGCCGAATTTATGAGGCCGAAAAATACCCGCGACCGTAGGGCGAAAATCCCTTCGACTTCATAAGTATATAAAAAACACTCGAAAGAGTGTTTTTTATATTTGCTTTATATTATCTCTAAATCTTCAAACACGTTCTGATAGAGTTTAATTACTCGTCGTCCTTCTACTTGAGTTACAGGAAAATTCTGTCCTTCATGAGCAATCTTATTACGAATTAAATGAGCATCCCATGCACTCTGTATACTAGGGTAACCATTTGATCTAGCTTCTTCTAAAAGTTCTGCCATGGTATTCCCTACTAAACCACGATCCTTTAAAGATTCTTCCATCAAAGTGTCTGCTTCCATTATTGCAATACGCCAATCAGATTCATTAGGACTTTCTACTAAAGTTAAAATATATTTCCAACGTGGATTTAGATTTCTATCTCTTTCTTTATCTTTAGCTAAAGCTTCATTAATTTCATGTTCAATTTCTGCTTTATCAAAAACTTGAATTTCATACATTCGAACAAGAGAAAAAACGATTATAAAAATACACAGAATAGATATGCAAGTTGAAATTATTCCAATAACTTGCCACATATGTGGATCAGTAATAGATGCCCATATCGGTTGCGCAGAATTAGAAAACTTATCGAAAAAATATTCAATATTTAAAAATGTTGGATCGAAAAGTGGTTGTTGTGGTTGCATACTTTATTATTATACCTGTTTTTCAAAGTCTTTCCCAATAGCAAATAGTATATCTTCACGGAAAAGTGGAGCCATTATATGAAGACTAAATGGTAGGCCTTCGTTATTCTTTCCTGATGGAATTGAAATAGCTGGAATATCAGCAATATTTGCAGGAACTGAAAACAAATCTGCTAAATACATACTTATAGGATCTTCTAGTTTCTCGCCAAATTTGAAAGGCATCAATGGAGAAGTTGGTGTAATAATCGCATCTACATCAAGAAAAGCATTCTTCAGCTCCTCTTTAATTGCATTTCTAACTTTTATAGCTGTATTGTAATAAGCATCATAATATCCATAAGAAAGAATATATGTACCAAGCAATATACGACGACGAACTTCTTTTCCAAAACCTTTTCCACGACTCTTTGTATAAACTTCATACAGCTTATCCGCTTCAGCATGTAGTCCGTATCGGATACCATCATAACGAGCAAGATTACTTGAAACTTCAGCTGGACAAATAATATAATAAACAGCTAATGAATATTTAATAAGAGGAAGAGAAATATCAACAATCTGATACCCTGCTTTCTCTAATTTCTGACAACTCTCTTCAAAATTTTTAAGAATTTCTTTATCTATTCCATCGCCAGAAAGAAATGATCTTGGTACGCCAATTTTCTTCTTAAGAGGTAGTGGTGCAATTCTTTCTTCTTTCTTAACAGAAGTACTATCTTTCTCATCATAAGCATTAATAGCATTAAAAAGTATTTCTGCATCTTCTACATTTTTACCAAAAGGTCCAACTTGATCAAGAGAACTACCCATAGAAATTATACCGAATCTTGAAACAGCTCCATAAGTAGGCTTGAGTCCAACCAAACCACAGAAAGCTGCAGGCTGACGTATAGAACCACCAGTATCACTACCTAGAGAGACAAGAGCTCCATCCATAGCAAGAGAAGCAACGGCACCACCTGAAGAACCTCCAGGAACACGACTAGTATCTAGTGGATTTTTTGTATTACCATAAGCACTTGTTTCAGTAGATGAACCCATAGCAAATTCATCCATATTTGTTCTTCCTAAGAAAACAACTCCTTGATCTTTGAGTTGCTTAACAATAGACGAATCGTAAGTTGCTTTATAGTTCTCTAACATATGAGAAGAAGCAGAAGCAATATGCCCTTCAAAAAGCATATTATCCTTAAGGGCAACAGGAATACCAGTCATAAGAGTAGCTGTACCGTTTTTAAACATATCTTCGGCTATTTTTACTTGCTCTGAAATATCAGAATAAACTTCTACATAAGCATTTATCTCATTATTCTTTTCTTTGATAACCTTTAAATATTCATTAACTAAATCTGTAACACTAAAATCGCCATTCTTTAAATGTTCATGAGCTTTTTTAATTGTGAGAGTTCTTAAATCTATCATAGAATTTGTTTAACTTTTATAAATCCATCTAAGGTATCGGGAGCATCTTCTAGAATCTTATCTGTATATTCTCCTCTGTTATTAGTAGCAACATCTTCACGCATTATATTATGCAGTTTATAATTTTGAGAATCTTTAACTTCTGATTCTTTATCAATTAATTTAGAAGCCTCCTCTACTTGTCCAACATATGCCAAAATAGAATCGAAATTCTTTGCAATTCCTTCCATTTCTTCATTACTCATATCAATACGAGCTAAGTCTGATAACTTTTTAATATCTGCTAGGTTCATAATATGAGAATAACATATTCTTAGACTTTTTAAAATAACCCTAAAAAGTCTTTTTCTGAAAGAATCTTAACCCCTAGTTTCTTAGCATCTTCATATTTACTTCCTGGTTCTTCCCCTACCACTACGTAATTGGTCTTAATTGATACAGAACTAGAAATCCTACCACCTTCTTTTATAATCTTTTTCTTTGCGTCATCTCGAGACAAAGAAGATAAAGTTCCAGTAAGAACAAAAATTTTATCTTTTAATTTTGAACCTTTCTCTATTGAGGTATTATCTATAATAACTCCACTTTTTATTAACTTTTTTATAAATAAAATATTTTCTTTGTGTTTGAAAAATTCATAAATACTATTCGATACAACTGGACCAATATTCTCTATACTATTTATTTCTTCAATATTAGCCTTCTCTATATTTTCTAAAGATTTAAAATGGCCTGCAATATCTCTCGCTGTTTGTTCCCCAACATGAAGAATCCCTAATGAATAAATGAATCTCCATAAAACAATTTTTTTATGATTTGAAATAGAATTTATGATATTTTCTGCAGACTTTAAGCCAAATCTTTCGAGTCCTGATAAATCAGAAACTTCTAAAGTGAATAAATCAGATGCATCAGTAATAAGTCCTTCATCTTTCAGTCTATCTAAAATTTTTGGACCAATTTCATATATTTCAAAAATATTTACAAAGTGTTCCAAACCTCTCCTGCTTCTAGCAGGACAAAGTTTATTTGTACAATAAAATGCAACGGAGTTAGGGGTGTTAGAGGTACAACCTCCAAAGCCAGTTGAGGTTAGACCTCTAACACATGAGTTTGTTGAACCTTTAGTTGAAGCTGATAAAGTCTCTAGAGCAATGGTCTGGCCCCTCGTCCTCCCTCGTCCGAGGACCTTGCGAGAGAGAGCTTTATCAGCGGAAACTAATAAAGACCCTGTTTCTCTACGCTCTATACTAAATCCACACACCGGACAAAAATCTGGCATTTTAAATTTCTTTTCTTTACCTGTGCGCATATTCACTAAAACTTCTACCACTTCAGGAATTACATCGCCTGCTTTTTGTATTACAACAGTATCTCCAATTCTTATACCTAAACGTTCTATTTGATCCATATTATGTAATGTTGCTTTTGATATAGTAGACCCCGCAACAAAAGTTGGATTAAAGTGAGCGAGTGGAGTCATAACTCCAGTACGTCCAACATTTACAGTTATATCTTTCACGACAGTTGTAGCCCTTTCTGCTTCATATTTATAAGCAATCATATATCTAGGCGCCTTTCCCACAAATCCTAAATTATCTTGTAATTCTAAGCTATCAATAGAAACAACCATACCATCTGTACCATAAGGAAGACTATCTCTTAATCTTCCGACTTCTTCTATAAAAGAAAAAGCTTCTTCTGTGTTCGCTACTTTTTTCTCATAGATACCTGTTTGAAATCCAAACTGTCTTAACAAATCATGCTTTTCTGAATGTGTCTTAATTGGTAATTGATGATTAGTAATCAATAATTGAGCTATGTCCCAAGCAAAAAAATCTAAATTCCTTTCTTTTGCTATTTTCGGATCAAGTTGACGTAAACTTCCAGCTGCTGCATTACGAGTATTTGCAAAAGTTGCCTTTCCAGAAAGTTCCTGTTTTTTGTTTAAATCTTTCCATGACTGTTTCGTCATTACGACTTCTCCTCTTATTTCTATCTCACCTTTTATACCACCATCTAACTTTAGAGGAATAGAATTTATCATTCTCAAATTTTCTGTTACATCTTCCCCTATCCACCCATCACCACGAGTAGATCCTCTCACAAAAATACCATCTTTATAAAAGAGTGAAGCGGATAATCCATCTAATTTTATTTCACAAAAATAATCAACCTTGTTATTGAGATTGATTAATAATTTAGACATACGATTCTCCCAATCAAATATTTCCTCTTTAGAAAAAACATCATTAAGTGAGAGCATTCGTACTTCATGCTTTACTTTCTTAAATTCTGGAAGAGGTAACCCTGCTACTCTATTTAAAGAACTATTTAAATCAATAAATTGTGGATATTTTACTTCTAGACCATGCAATTCACGAGTCAAAGATTCATAAACATCGTCTGTAACTTTCGGATTATTGTTTATATGGTACTCACTACGAAGACGAGAAATTTCTTCCCGAAGTTTTTGTATTCGGTTTTTAACTTCTGATTCTTTCATAAATTAAAAGTCTACACGAATAGCACGTTCAACAGTTCTACTATTATCTTTATCACAAATATTATAACCTCTAGCTTCAATAGTTGTTTCTATGGTATCAAATTCTGTTGCTGATTTTGGTTTCTTTGTTATAACAGCATTAAAACATTTTTTATTTTTAAGTAAATCTAAATCTTGCTGACTTAAGTCTACATTATAAATATACTTCCCTGCATTACCATCAGAGCTACTATTAAGAGTGATATATAAATTATAACCACCACAATTAAAAGGAAGAGTCCTTGCTGGTATTTCAAAATAAGAATTCTTATCAGCATACAAAGCACAATCTGAAGCAATATCTGCTTGATAAAAAGCTGTAATAGAATCTTTCGCAACAGAAGAAAGCATTATCTGTTTGTATACAGCATTAGAAAGTCCAATAGTAATCATAGATATTATACCAACTATTACAACTGTAAATAATATTGCGTAACCACTATTATTCCTTTTTTCTTTTAAGATTTCCATATATAAATTAATTCTGCCAATTTGAAAGATAAGTTTCTAAAGATTGAGATTTCTGAGATGATCCATTTGTCCATGTTACAGTAGCAACAACTTTGACTTCATTATGGTCAGTTGTTAAATTAGTCATTTTTACCATTCTTGTAAATCTACTAAGAACCCCAACATTCCTATAATTATAGAAAACGTAATTACCACTTGTATTATTATCATAATAAAAAGGTGAACACCCTGTACTACTACATAAAGCAACATCCCCTAAATTAACAGTTGGGCTAAATTTTTCCACATCTAAAATACAACCACGCTGATTAAAACAAGAACTATATTTACTTAAAAATGAACCCCAGTCATTGCTATCTTTTTTCAAAATAGAATCCCGACTGTTACGAACAGAATCGATAGCTTCTTCTAAAAGATAATTGGCAGTAATTGAATCACTTGCATATCTAGAGTAAGACATAGAGCTAGCTGTAACACCAATCATACCAGCCACAGAAATAGAAAGTATAGAAATAGCTACAAGTGCTTCTAGTATAGTAAATCCTTTGTTATTATTTTTAAATTTAAAAAATTTCATATTATTTTTCTGTTGCACGCTGAGAAACCATAGTCTGAAGAGCAAAGGGAGCAAGACCATCTTTTGTTTTAACTGTTCCTTTTATTAAAATTTCGACTCTTGGTTGAACTTTAATATTATAAGAATCATTAAATAATAAATGAAAATTTAGTCTTTCAATATTCACATCATTTGAAACAATATCATAACAAGGACTTGAAGTTGAAGTTGAAGTCTCACATCTTTGCAAACTAAAAGTGTTATCGCCTCTATTAGACATCTTATAAGCAACTCTTAATATTTTACCATCTACTATTTGTTTTTCACCTTCTAATTTCTGTGGAGTAAAAGCCATAACACTACAACCAGTGAGATCCGTACTTTCTGTCTCAGTAAGTAAATGAGCTTCATCATTTGTGCAAAGATAAAAAGACCCTGTACGAAGTTCACGCGTCATACTTTCAACAGCAAAGTTCACATTATCAACAGCAATTCTCATTTTTTGAGATGACTTAGCAGAATTTGAAGACACAACCAAAGACCCTACCCCCATCATCATAACAACAGTGAAAAGCGTTGATGCCACCATAAGCTCAATAAGAGTGAAACCTTGTGAATAATTTTTATTCTTTTGTAATTTATTAAAAATCATATTATTGTACACTTATCTGTCCTGTATTTTGGATAGAAATAGTTCTAGTTTTCTCTTTATCTCCTTCTTGACCATTTGATATCGTAATATTAATTCTTGTTATATTTTTATCACAAACACCATTTGTACAAAAATAAGCTTTAGGGTTTGGGCGCTTAAAGATAATATCAATAAAAGAAGTTGATAATTTTATACTACCACTACCTATAAATACTTCTATAGATTTAATTATATCACTAGTTTTGATGTTAAATAACTCAACACATTCAGACCCCGATTCTCCACAGTTTATACCAGAACCAGAATCATATTCATCGTCATCATCTAAATCATAAAAAATTAAAAACGATTTCTTTGACCCAGCTAATGGATCTGCCGAATTATAATTATCTGTGAGAAAATGAATTCCATAACCATTAGAATTTTTAAAATCATTTCCTGTCCCTAATCCGTGAACCCCAATAGCAAAACCTTGTGTTTTACGAATAGCTAAAGCTATATCATCAGAAAGATTTTGAAGTGAAACATTTGAACGAAAACTTCCGTAATCAAAAAGCATAACTCCAACCATGATTAAGAAAATAGATATAACAACCATAAGCTCAACAAGAGTAAACCCATGATTAAGAAAAAAGTTATATTTTATTTTATTCATCTTGTTAAACATTAATCAAATTGATTAAAATTGAAATAATGAAGATAGAGTTAATATATCTAAACTAAAAAGAAAAACAAAAAAAGTACTTAGGATAAGGAAAGGGGCAAAAGGTATTTCTGTTTTCATATTTATTTTAGATCGTGAAATAAGCATGAAAATAAGGCTTACTATAGCTCCAACCCAAAATGATATAACAATAGAAGAGAGACCAACAGAGAATCCTAGCATCCAACCAATTCCCAACATAAGCTTGGCATCACCTAGCCCCATCCACTTACCTTTTGAAATTAACCACAATAATGCAAATGGTAGAGCAAGAACAGGACCAGCTAAAATAGCTCCCAGTGTAGGAATTACAAATAGATGACCAATACCAATATGATTAATAAAAATAGAAAGAAAAGAAGCAATGATATATACAAAGACTAGCTTATCTGGAATAACTTTATGGCGGATATCATAAACAGATATAACTATTAAAATAGAAAAAATAAAAACAAAGAAAGTTACAAGAAGAAAATACGATGACATTGAGAAGAAAAGTATTGGTAGAAAATGATAAGCAACCAAGGCAAACATAATTCCTGTTATAACTTCAACTATAGGATATTGACAAGAAATTACTTCTTTACAACGACGACACTTACCTGACTGCATAATAAAAGAAAGGACAGGTACAAGCTCGTACCAGCGTAGGTTCCTATTGCAAGTCATACAGATAGACCTGCCTTTCACCATAGTCTTACCAGTGTTGAATCTAAAGATAACAACATTAAGAAAACTTCCGATAATAGTTCCTAGTAAAAATATAAAAATGAAAATAAGTATGTTCATAAGAGTATTATAACATTATAAATAATAAATAAGAATACCAAAACAAAAGCTACCCCCAAGGGTAGCTTTTGTAAAACTGAAATCTTCAAATTATGGACACAATCCTCCAAGAACTCCAGGTGAAACAAGTGAAGTTTGTTTAGAAACACCAGTACTATCAACGCAAAATCCTGTACCATTCGTAGTGTCTTTTAATGGAACATAAGCAACCCAAGTCTGAGAGCCAGCAGTAGTAGTAGCTGCTCCAATAGAACAAAGAGCTGCAGTTGATGAAGATCCACCATAAGTCTCTTGAGCTTCTTTTATCATAGGGTTAATACTATTTTTAGCAGCAGGATCAAAAACCGTATTTACTGCTGAACAATTAGTATTAAGTCCTTTTGGAAGAGAAACAGCTTGACCAGGCACACTATAGTTACCATTATTTGTCTCATAATACATAGCTGCTTGAGATCTTGTATTTGCTAAATTTGACTTAATAGAGGCATCATTACCTTTAGTACGAGCACTATTCAAAGATGCCAAAACTACTGAAGCAAGAATACCAATAATTGCGATAACGACAAGAAGTTCAATAAGTGTGAAGCCCCTCGAATACTCGGGATTGCGTTTTAAACAAGCTGAGTACATCTTAATAAAACGGGAACCTCTTATATATTTTAAATTTGAAACTTTACTTTTTTTCATAATATTTTTA
>CAIJZW010000004.1 GCA_903825265.1 uncultured bacterium
ACAACCATCTGCCGGAAGAATAGTATACCCTTTAGACCTTGCTTCTTTAATAATAGCACTAATCATTTCCGAACCGTTATCAAATACAATATCCGATAAGCTCAAAAGTCTATCCGGATGAGTTTTTTTAAGCTCTTCTTGTTTTGCCTTATATTCTTCGCTATTTTGTTTCATTTTTATCTCCATTTATTGCATCTGATATATATTTAATAAAGCCTTCCATTGAATCGTTTTGCATTTTTTTAACTTCTTCCTGTAATTTTTCTCCACATTCTTTGCAAGCCAGAAAACCCATGTAATAATACTCTTCTTTAGGTAGCTTATTATTACAAGTATGGAAACAGCACAGTCCTTTTTGGTTTTTAATTCTGGTGCTGTTGATGTTAGGTTCTCTTAAAGAAAAATCAGGGTGTAGTATTTTTTGGTTCATTTTTTCTTTGTTCCTTATTACAATTTTTACAAGGACTAGATGTATGAGAAAGTGTATTAAATTCAGAGTTTCCTTCATAGACAGTAATCATTTTAAAACCAGTACCGCCACAAAAAGGACACAATTCTTTTTCTTTCATAAGTTCTGGATATTTCTCATTAAGATGTTTGTCGATTTCTTCTTTAGTACCATTTAACAAATTTAGACGGTTTTGGCAATAAGGACAGTAGGGTGCCATTCCAACTTCTCCATCCAATCTCCATCCGCAATTTACACAAAACAATGTTCTCACTTTAATTCCCAAATCTCCTCAATTAGTTCATAAATCAAATCTTTCTGTTCGTCAGTGAATTTCCATCTAATATTAACATTTTTATCAGCCCAATCTTTAGGATCACTTTTCTTTTCCTCACTCATCGAAAACCAATCCGCACACATTTCTCCAATAGCTAAATCCGGCATCTTAGTAGCATTTATAAGTTCTTTTGGTTTATCTCTATCCTTACGATTTATTACCTCTACTTTTTTACCACAATGAAATTCGGGATGATGGGAATTGTTTAAAACGTGATGATTTGTAGCCATATTCATCTTATCATCCATATCTTTAGGAGCTTCAAATTCAGTCCCATCTTCTTTACATTTATATTGCCACGTTATATAAACATAGGGGTCTACTTCCGGGTCTTCAAATTTACTCTTATCGTGATTTTTTGCCTGATCTATTAGTCCATTAAATTTTTCAGGATCATAATTCTCTATCTTTTTACAATATTTTTGGACTCTTTCTATATGTTTATTAGTTCTTTCATCAAACCATTCCCGCATTTTCTTATAGCTTTCTGCCTTTTTATACCACATGTTTATCTCCATTTTTATTGTTTATCTAATTCTCTAGGCTCTCCATACTTTTCAACTATCTTGTCCTCAATAACTTCTTGCAATAGCTTTAAAATCTCTTCCGAAGATATTTTACTTTCATTACTCCCAACGGCAAAATAATATTCCGATCCCTTTTGAAAATTCTCAGGACTACTTCCAACTCTAATCTGTATCGCTATATGTGCCATTTTATTTTACAAACCCTACAAATTTTTATTTCTAAAAAGTCCAAATACCCATATCTTGAATTACTATCTCAACATTAGGCGACAACTTTAAAAAATGATGATATACTGATTTTCCCATGAGCTTAAGTTCTTTTATAGACAAATTTAAAAATTCTTTACCATTACTATAAAAAGAATACGATAATGTTAATGGTTTACTAATTATA
>CAIJZW010000005.1 GCA_903825265.1 uncultured bacterium
AAGTGTTATATTATAAACTCCAAGAACTTTTTTAATTTCTTGAATACCTTTATCACCTATACCATCGATTTCTAATAAATCTTCCTTTTTCTTTCTTGCGATTCCTCCAATTGTACGAATATTCGCATCTGTTAGAGCATTAAGTGTTCGGGTTGAAAGAGATAAAGTATCAATACGAGTCTTTAGTATATCTGTAAATTCATTATTGTCACTCTTCTCTTCGGTTAATTCTTTTTCTGAAATTTCTTCTATTTCAGTAACAGGTAATGATTTATTTATAACAGTAAATCCAACGATAGATTGTAATTGTTCTACCATAATAACAATAGACTTCTCAAGAGCTTCACGTGGAGTTAATGTTCCGTCTGTTTCTATTGTCATACGTAAACGATTATGGTTTGTCTTATCTCCAACACGCATGTTCTCAACTTCATAAGCAACACGACGAATAGGAGTAAATATTGCATCTAAAGAAATAACACCAACATCATTCTTAATTTTCTGGTGAACATCTTTTGGAACAAAACCAAGACCTTTTTCTACTGTCATTTCAATAGAAAGATTATTCTTAGAAGTAACTTCTGCAATATATAAATCTTTATTTAAAACTTCTACTTGTCCACTAACTTCTATATCAGAAGCAGTAACAACCTTAGGTCCTTTTATGGAAAGTTTAACAGTTTGAGGTTCATCTGTAAGTAAACGGAAACGAACTTGTTTTAAATGTAACAAGATTGTTATAACATCCTCTTTTACTCCATCCAAAACAGAAAATTCATGATCAACACCATCAATCTTAAGATTTGTGATAGCTGAACCAGAAAGAGATGAAAGGATTATACGACGAAGAGAATTACCTAAGGTATGTCCATACCCAGGATAAAGGCCGTCAATTTCGTAAACACCTTTTGTGTCTACTTCGGAAACAATAGATAATTTTGATGGTAATATGATATTTAAATCAGACATATGATATGTACGAGCAAGCTCGCAATAGATTATTTATTAAAAATTAACCATACGCTACTAATGACTAACGACTATAAAATTCAAGCACTGTACTTAAATCAAGATAACCTTCAGTATTTTTAGGCTTACCAACAATTGTTCCAGAAAGAGTTTCAACATTAAAAGTAAGCCAATTAGGACAAGTATATTCTTTCATCTTTTTATCCATTTCAGCGAACAAAACACTTTTCTTACTACCCAAACGAACAGCAATGACATCTCCAACTTTAACACGTAATGATGCAACTGTTGTCTTTTTACCATTAACTGTTATATGTCCATGTGATACCATTTGACGAGATAAACGACGAGTATGAGCAAGTCCTAATCTGTAAGTTACGTTATCTAATCTAGTTTCAAGTAATTCAAAAAGATAATCTGTAGTAACTGTTCCTTTGTGAGAAACCGCTTCTTTGATGTAATTAGAAAATTGCTTTTCACTTATGTTATACATAAAGCGAACCTTTTGCTTTTCTACGAATTGAAGAGCAAAACCTGAAAGAGCTTTAGGTCTTTTGTTCTTTAAATTCTTAGCATGACGTCCTTCAGAAGCAACAAACTTAGGTGTTTGACATTTTTCAAACACTCCTGGTCCTAATCTTCTACAAATTTTATATTTTTGAACTGTTTTCATTTGGTTATTTTTTGTTTAATTCCTAATTCCTAATTTTTAATTCCTTTACACTCTTCGTGGCTTCTTAGGTTTTGGTCCATTATGAGGAACTGGTGTTAAATCTCTAACTCCTGATATCTCTATATCATAAGCCATAAAAGCTCTAATAGTAGGTTCACGTCCACTACCAACTCCTTTAACTTTTACATCAACTTCCTTTATTCCTAAAGCTTTTGCTTTCTCACCAATAACAGATCCAGCTTTTGAAGCAGCAAATGGAGTTCCCTTCTTTGCTCCCTTGAAACCAAGAGAACCAGCAGAAGTCCAGAATAGAGTGTTACCTTCTTTATCAGAAAGAACAACCTTTGTATTATTAAAAGTGGCTTCTACATGTAAAGTTCCAGCAACAATCTTTTTCTTTGGAGTTTTTGCTCCTGTTTTAGGCGCAACCTCTGTAACAACACTGTCTGCTGATTTTTCTTCGTCTTTTTTAGTTATAATTTTTACTTTTCCCATATTTTAAATTAATTATGTTTTACTTTCTTTACGGCGACCAGATGCCATTGTCTTACGTACATTACCTCTGATTGTTCTAGAATTTGTTTTTGTACGTTGACCATTTACTGGTAATCTTCTCATGTGTCTTACTCCTCTGTATGCTTTAATATCTTTTAATCTTTTTATGTTAGCAGATATTTCACGCTTTAGAGATCCTTCGATTGACATTGTTTCTATAACTTTACGAATGGCATTCTCTTGATCTACTGTTAATGAATCGGCTTTTATAGTTGGATCAATATCTACTTCTTTCAAAATAGCACGAGCTCTGGAAATACCTATTCCGTAAAGAGCAGTAAGTCCGACGTCTAAATGTTTATTATTAGGGATTGTTATACCAAGAATTCTCATATATAATTATTGTTTTTGTTTATGTTTAGGATTAGAACAAATAACACGGAGATGACCTTCCCGTTTTACCATTTTGCACTTTGCACAGATTTTTTTGACTGCTGATTTTATTTTCATATTTCTTCTATCTAAAGCGAAAGAAAAATAAAGGGTGTAAACCCTATATTTAAAACTTTAGCGTTACCAAATTATATTACACTATTTAAATAAAAATGCAAGAGGGCTATTTATCCTCTTTTAATAATTCTCCCTTTGCCACCATACGGATCAAGAAGGACTTCAACTCTGTCTCCTAGTAGGACTTTGATCCTATGCATTCTCATCTTCCCAGACAAATAACTGATGATTATTTTACCACCACCTATATCTACTCTAAAGAGTGTATTTGGAAGGGCTTCTGTGACTATGCCTATTACAGTATTGTTGTCTCCTTGTTGATTCATTTAATGTAAACCAATCATACCAAAAATTTAATTTTTCGTCAAATTATTTTAATATAATGTTTATTTTATTTATATCTTCTGGTAGCTTTGAAGACCAGAAAGGTATTATTTTTACACCAGCAGAAAATATACCGGGGTCTTTTTTAAATATATTAAAAATTTCCATTTTATTTTTACCAACAAGTAAACCTTTCAACTCTTCTGTATTTGGTTTCCAATCTACAAGAAGACTGCCAGATAAATCAAAATCAAAACTTTCAATATCTTTATCTATAATTTGATTTTCATTTACAAAACCAAAAGAAAGAGATGATAAATTAGGTGGAACTATTTCAGATCTTTCTTTTTCAGATATTTCTGGTAATAATTTATTAATAACAGAATCAGATAAAGTACTTTCTTTAATTAAAATAGCTGAGAGCTTACCTTTTATCTCTACTTTTGTGTCAGGAGTTTTGGAAATAATATTATCTCCAAAATCATAAGAAAAACTTATCGCATTATTATATAATATATAACCTACTGGAACTTGAGCAGAAAGTTTACGTAAAAGTTTTTCTTTAAAAGAAGAAATATTTGAAATAATATTCCCCTTCTCTTTTTCATCTAAAACATAAACAAGACCTACCATTCCACCAGAAAGTGGGGTTTTAACTTTACCATATATT
>CAIJZW010000006.1 GCA_903825265.1 uncultured bacterium
AAAAAAGAAATAAAGTTTGCCAAAGTAGCTGTTTTGGTAGGTCTTAAAATGGAGTTTGTTTAAAAGAGTTTAGTTGAAAAAAGAAATAAAGTTTGCCAAAGTAGCTCAGTTGGTAGAGCAATGGTATCGTAAACCGTAGGTCGCCAGTTCGATTCTGGCCTTTGGCTCAATTATTTTATTAAAAAATTATATTTGGTATGATATGGTGATGGCAGAAGATATAGAAGGATTAAAAAAAGAAATAGAAATTTTAGAGAGTAAAATGATGGAAGGTGATTTCTGGAACGATAAGATAAAAGCTCAATCCATTATTAAAAGAATTGGAGATCTTAAGAATGAAATTTTAGGCGGAGAAAAGTATGACAAAGGTGATGCTATATTGTCTATCCTTTCTGGAGCAGGAGGAGATGATGCTGAAGACTTTTCAGGAATGCTTCTTCATATGTATTTGAAATACATAGAAAGCAAAAATTGGAAAGTAACTCTAATCCATGAAAACAAAAACGAAGTAGGGGGTTATAGGAATATTTCTATAGAAATTAATGGTAAGAATGCTTATGGCGTCCTTAAGAATGAATCAGGGGTTCATCGTCTTGTTCGTATTTCTCCTTTTAATGCAAAGGCTCTTCGCCACACCTCATTTTCTTTAGTTGAAATTATTCCAAAATTAAAGAAAGAAGATACTGTTATTGAGATTCCTCCAGAAGATTTACGAATTGAATTTTCAAAATCAGGTGGTCCAGGAGGGCAAAATGTAAACAAGCGTGAGACAGCTGTTCGATTAATTCATTTACCAACGAATATATCAGTTCATGTTACAACTGAACGTTCTCAAGAACAGAATCGTGAACGTGCGATGGAAATTCTTAAAGGAAAGTTATATAAAAAAAGAGAAGCCGATAAATTAAAAGAAAAAGCTGGGCTATCTGTTACTAAAACAACAGAGATAGAATGGGGGAGTCAAATTCGTTCGTATGTTCTTCATCCGTACAAAATGGTGAAAGATCATAGAACAGGAATTGAAGTGCGTGATGTTGACGCCGTGCTTGAAAATGGCATGATAGATGCTTTTATTGTTGCAGAATCTAATTTGTGATAAAATTAAGTAAGTGATGATCTATTTTGAAAATGTTACAAAAAAATACAAAGATAATTCTTCGTTGGAAGAGGTTACTCTTTCTATCGCTCAAGGAGAATTTGTTTCTATCGTTGGTCATTCAGGAGCAGGGAAGACAACTCTTACAAAGCTTATCCTAGCAGAAGAATCTCCAACAACTGGTTCTGTGTTTTTCGAATCTACAAATATCCACAAGCTTTCTAAGCGTGATCTTATGAATTTTCGTCGTAAGGTGGGTATAGTTTTCCAAGATTTTCGTCTTTTACCTAATAGAACAGCTTACGAGAATATCGCTTTTGCTATGGAAGCAACAGGGAAAAGTGATGAAGAGATAATGGAAGATGTTCCTCATGTTTTAGAATTAGTTGATCTTACTAATAGAGCCTTTCATTTTCCAAATCAACTTTCAGGTGGAGAGAAGCAACGCTTAGCTATCGCTCGTGCTATTATAACTCAGCCAGATTTAATAATCGCCGATGAGCCAACAGGGAATTTGGATCCAGCAAATGCTATTGAAGTTATAAATATTCTTAAAAAGATTAATGATTTAGGGACAACTGTTATTCTAACAACTCACAATAAAGGTTTGGTTGATCATATGAAGAAGCGCGTTATAACTCTCGAAAATGGTCGCGTTGTGAGAGATGATAAAGAGGGTAAGTATATGTTATAATACAATTTATGTTAATCCATTCTAAAAGAATAATAAGAACAGGTTGGAATAGTTTTGTTCGCAGTGGTTTTACTTCTATTGCGAGTATTCTTATTATGACAATAACTCTTTTTGTTATAACTTCTCTTATTTTTGTACAAGCTTCACTCAATGCGTCTTTAAATGATATTAAAGAAAAAGTAGATGTTACAGTTTACTTTATT
>CAIJZW010000007.1 GCA_903825265.1 uncultured bacterium
ATTGACTTCGCATAATAAGAAAAAAACGCCTATAATCAGCGTCATATATTCTTTGTTTCTTGAAAAAGAAACCGGCGTCACGTTCAAAAAGTTTTCTTCCGTATTTTCTACCAGACCAATAACCAACACTATCCCCTAATATTGCAAATATAATACAAAAAATTATAAGAAAATAAATATTGAAAACTCCTTGAGAAGCTAAAACTCCTGCAGTAAAAAGCAAAGAATCTCCTGGGAGAAAGAATCCAAAGAATAATCCAGTCTCAGCAAAAACAATAAAAATTATTCCAATTAGTCCAACTGTCTTTATTATTAAAATTGGGTCAAGCATATATAAAATTATCTTACCTTACTTCCTACTCCAATTTCTACTTCAGGAACAAGAAAAACTGGATGACCATCAAGACCATCTACTGCCATAAGCATTCCATTACTCTCAAATCCTTTTATTGTTCTAGGTTCTAGATTTAATATATACAAAACTTGTTTACCTATAAGAATATTAAAGTCTGGATAGTATTCATGAATACCAGAAACAATCTGACGCATTTTTTTATTCCCTTCTTCATCAACTTCATTAAAATCTATCTGGCAACACAAAAGCTTCTCTGTTTCAGGAATTGACTTTACTTCTCTTATCGTCCCTACTCTTATATCCATTTTTTTAAATTCTTCGTATGATACGTATTCCATATTATTTTTACTTTATTAAATTAGTAATTGATAATTATTAATTATTTAAATTCTTTTTATCTAAAAATCTCTGAAGGATTAGAGCGGCGGCGGACGCGTCCGCCGCCGCTTTATTCTCCTTCCCTACTTTTTTTGCATTATTTATTTCTTTACCTCCGCGACCTCGAGCTTCTATTGTTGTCATAAATTCTTTTTGAAAATAAACAGGAATATCTAGTTCTGCTTCAATATTTCTTTTAAACTCTTCTATGCTACCCATTATCTTATTTGGTTTACCAGATAGATCATTAGATTCTCCTAAAACGATAGCTCCTATTTCTTCTATTCCACAGATATTATGAATAGCATCTAAAAATTCCATATTATTAGGAATTATTTTATAAGGAAAAGCCATAATTCCATCTTCATCAGAGATAGCAATTCCAACTCTTTTTGATCCATAATCAATACCAAGATGTCTCATATGTGTATATTATCATAATTGCGACAAGATAACATTCCTGATATTATTATACTATGTTAACTTTATTTAAAAATAATGTGTGGTTATCATTAATAATAATGTTGTGGGTTCTTCCTTGGAAAGGATATGCTCTTTGGACAGCATCTCGTATGAATCATAAGGGTTGGTTTGTAGCAATTATGATTTTAAATACACTTGGAATATTAGACATCATTTATATATTCTTTATAGCAAAAAGAACTCCTAAAAATTTCTTTAAAGCCTTCAAAGCAAAACTATAACCATAAACAAAAATAGACCCTCTTAGGGGGCTGTTTTTGTTTAAATTATTAAAACTTGAAAAAAAGATAAAAATAATGTAATGTTGTAGGCGGAAGGGTGCCTGAGTGGTTGAAAGGAACAGTCTTGAAAACTGTCAGGGGTGAAAGCTCCTCGGGAGTTCGAATCTCCCCCCTTCCGCAAATACA
>CAIJZW010000008.1 GCA_903825265.1 uncultured bacterium
AATACCTATATTATAATACTTATAAGAAAACAAGCGAATCATTTATGCACATAAAACATAAAATCCTTTATTAAATAAATTTAATAAAGGATTTTATGTTTATATTATTTAATAACGCTATTGATTGCTTTCCCTGTTTCTAAAACAGATATGATATTTTTTGCAGCTATTTCTGACATCATATTACGAGCATTTTCTCGAGCAGAGGCTATGTGTGGAGTTAGTATGACATTATCTAATTTAGATAATCCGCGTGCTAGTTTTGGTTCAAATTCAAAGACATCTAGAGCTGCTCCACGTATTTGTTTGTTCTTGAGGGCTTCTACGAGTGCATTTTCATCTATTATAGGACCACGAGCTGTATTTACAAGGAAAGCAGTTTTCTTCATTTTTGATAAGACTTCCTTGTTTATCATATGAGTTGTACATGGTAGAAGCGGACAATGAAGTGATATAATATCAGATTCTTTTATGACATCTATAAATTCTTTTCGTGTAACTTTAAAAGATTCTTCTAATTCTTTATTTGGTACTACGTCATTGTATATAATATTTACATCAAAACCGTTGTGAAGCATTTGAGCTACTTTTGTACCTATTTGTCCTCCTCCTATGAGTCCAATAGTTTTACCTTTCATATCAGAACCAATTAGAAGTTCTGGATCCCAGCCTTTATATTTACCACTTTTTACATATTTATCCCCCTCTATTATTCTTGTTGTTAAGGCGAACATAAGAGCTACTGTGTGTTCTGCTACTGCTTCTGCGGAGGTTCCTGGTGTATTTGAAGCTTCGATACCTCTTTCTTTTGCTATCTTTGTATCTATGTTTTCATAACCAACAGCAAAATTTGCAAATATTTTAGAAGTAGGGCATGCATCAAAAACTTCTTTATCTATGGTATCAGTCAGAAAAGATATAACCCCATCATAAGGTTTTTTCTTCAAAGCTTTTATGATATCTTTTTTACTTGGAGCTAATTTACTTACCCCCATATCAAAATCTATTCCTTTTTCTTTTAATAATTTTAATCCTGCTTCTGGTATTTTTCTTGTTATATAAATTTGTTTAGACATATTTTCTTTAAGTTACATGGGTCCAACCGCAAGTTGGCTTCGGCGGTTGTACCCATGTAATTCTATTTATTAAATGCTAATATCTTTTTTAGTTAAATGTATTTCTGCTGCTAAAGCTATTTTCTCCATCATTGTAACTGCTTCTACTGGATATTTACCTTTAGCTGATTCTTCTGAAAGCATAACAGCATTTGCTCCGTCTATTATTGCATAAGCTACATCTGTTACTTCTGCTCTTGTGGGATTTGGATTTTCTACCATTGAAAGCATCATTTGAGTTGCGACTATCACCATTTTATTTTTAGCGTTTGCTCTCTCTATTATTTTATGTTGGATGAAAGGTATCTCTTCTAATGGATATTCATTCCCTAGATCTCCACGTGCAACCATGACTCCATCTGTTACTTCTAAAATAGAATCTAAATTTTCAAATGCAATTTTACGTTCGATTTTAGCAATAATTTTTTGGTTTCCGTTTTGTTCTTTTATTAAATTTCTTAATTCTATGATGTCATTTGCATTTCCAACAAAAGATAACGCTATATAATCTACATTTTGTTCTATTCCAAAAACTAAATCCTTTTTATCTTTTTCTGTTATAACCTCCCCTTTCTCTTCTCCCCCGAAATGATGATCTTTCCCTGTTTGTTCTCTGGGTCCAGAGAGGTCTTGGATTATTAATATATTTTTATTACATTCTTTAGATGCTTCTCTTAGGTCATCTATAACTTTTTTGTGGCTTTCGTGTGTTCCCCAAGAAAAATTAAGCCTAGCTATGTTTAAATTATGATTAATAAGATCAATCATAACATTTTTACTCTCACTTGATGGTCCGATAGTTGCTATTATTTTTGTTTTTGATTCCATAATGTTCATATTATACTCTATTATTTAAATATTTA
>CAIJZW010000009.1 GCA_903825265.1 uncultured bacterium
CAATAATTTCGGCTAATTCTTGCTCGGTATAACCTCTTTTTTGTCCTTGTTTTTCTATAATCAAGTCCGAATAAGAGGAATACAATATCTTAAAGGCATTTTCCGAACCAATAACTTTTCTATTATTTCTCGCCTCACTAATCGCATTTGTTGAAAGTTGTGTAAAATCAATTTGGTCTATCGGAAGTTTATAAGTTTCTTCAAACCAATTTGGCTCAATTTTATTTACATACTTTTTCCAAATCTCTCCTAATCTTTTATATTCTTCGTTTATATCTACTTCTACATTTCCGCACTTATATTTTCCTTCGCCTATTTTCTTACAAGTGAACCAAAAGTAATTTAAGCCGTCCACACTAGCGACAAACAAGTGTCCTTGTTCTTTACCTAGTGCGTCCATATAAATAGAAAGTTGCCCCACATAATTTGCACGGGGTTTCTCGTCCATATAATCTCTTATATCAAAAGCATTTTTATTGTTAATGCTTTTTATTTCTATCGGCTCGCCCTCTCCAATTTCTATGTTTTGTGAGTTAGGCAGAAGTGTCCCGTCTATATTTAGAACGGACTTTTTACTTACGGCGTCAAACTTCATACGAATTTTTGCGCCCTCTCTCTCAATTTCGGTAGTAGGGACATTATCTTGGTGGTATTGCTCATCAACTATTCCGTTGAACTTCAATATCTTTACCATTTGTTCCTCTATCGCTTTCCCCGCCTCTAATCTTAAAGTGTTATTCCACTCCATAGGATTTGTTTGCGGGACTTTATTTAATTCACACAAAATATCTGCCTCTAATTTTCCAAAATCAGACGCATAGATACTTGTTCTCTCTCTTTTTTCTAACTTCCAATTTAATTTAGGTTTAGACATTATATTTATCAATTAACTTTTCGTTTTTTCTATTCTCTATCACTATACCTTTACCTCGTAGTTGTTTTACCCAATAATTTATTGTTGAAACGGCTACGCCAAAATCTTTTGCTATTTCTTTTCTTGATTTTGTTTTAAGAAGTTCAGGTATCGCTCGTAATTTTTCTATATCAATTATCATTTTTGTTTTTATCTTATATTATCGACCTTTTATTGTCTAAAATGTATCATAAAATTGACACAAAATCAAACGACAAAAGTCTCATAACTTGTTTATAACTTACTTTCGCCCGCTAAACTTCTAAAAACTCTTTAAATCTATAATAAGGGCTATAAATAAGCCCGCAATTAGACCTATACCCCCTCCCAAACATAGCCCTATCACTCCTAAAATTATGTATATCATTATATTTTGATTAAATCTTTATGCTTATAAACACGACCATTTTCGCCCCGCTCTTGTTCCTTTGCTAACATATCACACCTATAAATAAGATAAGCAGTAAAGCGACTTACAATACCAATTTGGCGCGCCGTTATCATACTTTGTAGATATAACTCTTGTGCTTTTAATTTCTTTTTCATATTTTTAATAATTTATGTTTTGTGTATAAATGAGAATAAACATTTTTGTAAATCACATTACATACGGGACATTTTTCTGATTTTCTGTTTTTATTTACATTATTTATTCTTTTAATAAAGGTTTCTCTTTCTCCTTGTGATATCCTCCGTTGCCCCGTTCTGCCTTTCTTAAAACGATATTTTTTTCCGCACTTTGTTAAGTTCTTTAAGTATTTTTCTCTATGAAGTTCAAATGCCTCTTGTTTTTTAAGTTTTACTTCACTTGAAATCAAACTCGTATTATAGGGCAACTCAAACTCCTCTTTGTATTCTCGTGCCGTTATTTTATGCCCGTGTGCTATATGACTTCCTAAATGAGAATAATTTTTTCCGCAAATTAGACATTTTAGTTTCATATTTTTATTTGTCTTTTATTATCACATTGTAAGCACATACTATCGTTAAACTCTATGTCTGCCTCTTGTAAAGATATTCCACAACCACTACAAATAATTTCTTGCTCTAACTCAAACTCTAAACTTGAATTATTTGTATCTATATCGTGCATAAACTTCTCCATAGCGGTTTCTTTTGCCTCTTGAATATCATTTGCCTTAATTCTAACTATCGTTGGGGTTAATCTTATTACTACTTGATATGTTTTCATATATGTCTTTTTAATACTTCAATTATTTCGTCCTCTAATAAATAATACTCCTCGTCATTTATCAACTTGTCCTCTCTAATCTCAATTACACTTTCTATTAAGTCCATAGCGATACCGACCAATTTATCGTGTTCTTTGTCTTTCTCTAACATTTTTATTTCTTTATCTGTTTTTTTTCTTGCTATCTCGTTGTGATTAGGGTTATGCTTACAATTCACATTATCGCCTCTATTATAACAA
>CAIJZW010000010.1 GCA_903825265.1 uncultured bacterium
AGGCTGTCTCAAAAGTCTGATTTTCGGGTCGACCAATTGTCGACCCCTACATTAAACCTTTATTTTAATGAATCTTTTGTAAGGGCAGACCGCCCCTATTAACTTAATAAATCGGAGGGATATAATAAAACCCTTTAAGTATATATTCCCAAAAGAGTGTTGTTTGTCAATAGAAATTGACCCCCTTTTTCACGAAAAACTGACCCCCTTTTAATTAATATTAACTAACTTATTTTTTATCCTGTAACTTGTTCCGTTTATATAAAAAATTTTACTATGATGAACCAACCTGTCTATTATTGCAGCTGCAACAACAGTATCTTCAAAAACTTTACTCCATTCATCGAAATTATAATTAGAAGTTAAAATTATTGAACCTCTCTCATATCTCATTGATATCAATTGAAATAATAAATTAGCTTGATTCTTGTTTATTGGCATATAACCAAGTTCATCTATTATTAATAAATGCAGTCTGCTGTAATACAATAATTTATCTGTTAATATACCGCTTTTTAATGACACCTCCAATTCTTCTAATAATTTACTTGCACTTGTAAAAATTACACGATATTTTGACATACAGGCTTTAATACCCAAACCTATAGATAAATGTGTTTTTCCAACTCCGGGAGGGCCTAAAAATATTATGTTTTCTTTTTTATCTATAAATTCAAGACTTGAAAAATTTAAAATCTCTTTCTCATTTATACTCGGCTGATAACTAAAATCAAAAGTATCTATTGTTTTGATAAATGGAAATTTAGCTATAAATATTTTTCTTTTACTAGAACTATCATCTTTTCTTAAAATTTCTTCCTCTAGTAATAAAGAAAGAAATTCATGATAATTTAGTTTACTATTAACTGCTTTATCTATTATTTGCTTATAATTTGGAACTAAACCGCCTAATTTTAAATCTTTAAATTGTTTTTCTAATAATTTTTCTATTTCTCGCATGGTTTTATATACCTCCTTTCGATGTTAATTCACTTAAATATTTATATTGTTCCAAATTACATCTTATTTTAAATTCAGCAGGCATTATAGATATTGTATCAATTGAATAATTAACTTTAGGTATCTCTCTGCTTAAAAATGTTTTTATTGAATCTTTATGAAAAGCTTTTATGGAAACACATTTATTTATGGCATTTTTTACTACATCATAACCATAAATATCTATGTATTTTAATAAACAAGAAAGATGATAATAACTATTTATTCCATTTGCTTTTTCTAAACCCTCTATAAAGATTTTTCCATCTTCTTTAAAAGTTTCAACGAATTTTAAGATATTATCAGAACGGATTTTCTTTGTTTTTTCTTTCCTCTCATTATTAATAATTATATGTTCCGGATGCTGTGGTTTATTATTTTTTTCAAATTGCATCATTTTATAGGTTTTAATTTGATTAAGATCTAAAGCATAAATATTAAGATTAACACCCATAACATCTTCAATAAATACATTTTTATTGGAATATTTTAATGGTACCGGATAATATTTTTTACAATAGCTAACATAACCATCCAGTGAAACTTTTCTAGTTTCTTTTATAAATATTTTCGATAAATCTATGTTTTGTAAAGGTTTTAACTTACTCTTTTCTTCCAACTCAAAAACTTCATTAGGTTTTTTAAGTAAAGCACTATGGTCTTTAGAATTATATTCTTCATTAAAAATTTTTAATTTTAATTCTAAATCTTCCAGTGAATTAAAATCATAATACTTTAGAAAATGCTCTTCTAGGTAAGAGAGTGGTTTTTCAACCTTACCTTTAGTTTTTGGCCGGTATGGATAACAAGCTATTGGTTTTATATTATATTTCCCGGTAAAAAGTAAAAAATCATCACTAAATTCTACAGCCCTATCTTTAGTACTATGATTTAATACCATACTTTTAGCATTATCTATAACAAGAGTTTCACAATAACCTTTAAAATATTCAAACCCTTCTATTATTGCCCTTATTACAGATGAAGAAGATTTATCAAGTGAGATTGTAAAGAATTTCTTTCTACTATAGCCTAAAATTAAGCAATGAACATAAAGTTTAATGCTTTTATCATTTATTTTAAAATCCCATTCTTTCCAATCATATTGCATTTGTTCACCAGGTAAAGTTTTAAACCTGGTAACAACATCTTTATTCACCTTAACATATTCTACGGCTTTTAAATGTCTATAAACATTGGCAATACTACCTTCATAGCCAGCTTCCAAGAGCTTTTTAAAAATAGCGGTTCCTATTAATTTTCTATTAATAGATTCATTTATCACCTCTTTAAAAAAGTCCAATTTCTTTTCTCTTTGATGACTTAAATGATATTTAGGTTCTTTTTCAATATTTTTTATATATTTTTTTACCGTGTTTTTTGATATTCTAAGTTCTCTTGCTATTTTTTTTATACCTACTTTCTCATTAAAATACATTTCTCTAACTTTTTTCCATTTATACATACTTATCATCCCCTTTTTTCACCTCCATGATTTTTTATCACAGAGATTATATTTCCCAGGGGGGTCAATTTTCACTGCAAAAAGGGGGTCAATATTTATTGTAAATCAATAAGAAATACAAACGTATTGTAATGAATAATAGGTTTAAATAAGGGGCAAAAAAATGTGTAAATCAGGTGGAATTGTGTATAC
>CAIJZW010000011.1 GCA_903825265.1 uncultured bacterium
TACAAAAGTGTTGCTCTACCAACTGAGCTAAAGCGGCGTGTATCTAAACTAAACGTTTCTATATAGCTATATTAGCATATTATAGAATTTTATCAACCTTATTGTTTAATTCTTCGTGATCTTTTTTAATCTTATCTTTAGCCTTTTTTATTTTAATTCTTGATTCAACTATGGCTTTCTCTACAAAAGAAATTTTACGGCTATCTGAACATACTTTTTTCTGGAATAGTTTATTTACTTTAGGTAAATTATTTTTAATCCAAAATTTTGTTTTTGTTATTATAATAAACCAAGCTTTAACACTAGAGAGAATTATCCATTGAATAATATGTTTAGTTAGATATAAGATTATCTTTTCAAGGCGTCTAAAGGATAATTCTCCTGTGTGTATTTTATGTTCTTCTTTTATTTCTATTTTAGATGTTCTTATTTCCCATTCACGAAAGAGTAGCATTCCGAATGCTCCAGTTATTGATATAGAGAAAATAATAATAACTAAAATCATAATTTAACCAATAGTCTCGTAAATGAAACGAACTAATGTTGCCCCTTTTTCTTTTAATAAATTCCCGATAGTTATGTCAGGGTTTTTAATGAATGATTGATCCATAAGAGTTTGTTCTTTGAAGTATGTAGATATTTTACCTTCAAGCATTTTCTTTTTTATCTCTTCTGGTTTATCAGATTCTGCTACTTCCTTTTCAAATACTTCAATGACTTTTGATTTATCCTCATCTGTTATATCTCCTGCAGTAGTGAAAGCTGGCTTCATAGCTGCTATGTGCATTGCAACATCCTTAGCTAGCTCTGTAGATCCTCCAGTTAATGATACAATTACAGCACTTTTACTAGCGTGAACATAACTTCCCATTACAGATCCTTCTACTGTTTCTACTTTACCTAATTCTATTTTCTCTCCTACCTTCTGAACAATAGGATTTATAAGATCAAGAGATTTTGCTTTCATTGCATCAATGCCTTCATTAAAGGCTATGTTTGCTAGTTCATTAGCTAAATTAACGAAATCACTATTTTTAGCAACAAAGTCTGTTTCAGAATTAAGAGTAAGAAGAAGAGCTTTTCCTTGTCCTTCTATAACAACTATTACTCCATCAGATGCTGTACGATCTGCTTTTTTCATCGCAATACTACTTGATTTCTTTTTGAGGATTATGAGCGCTTTCTCCATATCTCCCTCTGCTTCTTCTAATGCATTTTTACATTGCATTACAGAAACACCGGTAGCATCTCTTAATTCTTTAACTAATTCCGCAGTTATTTTTGTAGACATAATTTATTGTAGGTTGGTCATATAGACCTTAATAAATAATTATTTAACTATTTCTTTTCTCCAGAAATTCCTTTATTGTAAGCACTTTTTATTTGAGATAAAAAGAAAGTAATACTTGATATTGATGCATCATTAGCAATAATAGGGAATTCAGAGTGTTTTACATTACAATCTGTGTTCATAAGAGCTATAACAGGGAGATTCATTTTATGAGCTTCTGTTACTGCAATATGTTCTTTCTTTGGATCAATAACAAACATAGCATCAGGAGTACGAGTAATCCCTGTAAGACCTTGGAAATTTTTTGTCATATCATCCATTTCTCTGTCAATTAAAAGTCTTTCTTTTTTTGTATATTTATCAAGTCCACCTTTTTCTTTTTGATCGCGTAGATCAAGTAATTTAGTAATACGCTTCTTTATCTCTGGAAAATTTGTAAGAGTTCCTCCTACCCAACGTTCAGAAACATAAGGCATATTCAATGATAAAGCAGTTTCTATTATTTGTTGACGAGCTTCAGCTTTAGTTCCAACAAAAAGAATTGTTTTCCCTGTAGAAGCTAATGCTGTAACTTTTTCCATAGCTTTTTCAAAAAGATCATTTGTCTTTTCTGTATTTATAATATCTACTCCATTCTTTGTTGCAAAGATGTAAGGGGTAGTAGATGGGTGACGACGACTTTTTGAATACCCGTAGTGAGTACCATTTGAAAACATCTCTTCTATAACACTATTTTTTGTAGTCATATTGTTTTTTTGTTTATAGTAAAACTATAAACTTTAATGATTAATTAATGATAAAACTGTCCGTTTTTAAGCATTCCAGCCTATTTACAAGGGGCCTTAAATAAAAAACCTCCTCACGGAAAGTGAACATATAATACCAGAAAAATCATTATTTTGCAACCAAGATGGTCTTTTGACCTGAGGGCATTTTTAGGGTAGTATGTGGGTATGAAGCAATCACAACTATTCACAAAAACAAAAAAAGAGAGTCCAGCAGATGAGATTTCTTTAAATGCTGAACTTCTAATAAGAGCAGGGTTTATAAACAAAGAGATGGCAGGGGTATATTCTTATTTACCGTTGGGTCTTCGTGTTTTAAAGAATATTGAAAATATAATAAGGGAAGAAATGAATGCTATAGGAGGGCAAGAAATCATTCTTTCTTCTCTTCAAGAAAAGAGTACATGGGAACCAACTAATCAATGGGACGATTCTCAGGTTGATGTTTGGTTTAAAACAAAATTGAAAAATGATACAGAATTAGGGTTAGCTGTTACTCATGAAGCTGCTATCACTAAGATGATGAAAGGTTTTATTAATTCATATCGCGATCTACCTAAGTTTGTTTATCAATTTCAAACAAAATTTAGAAACGAAGTTCGTGCTAAAAGTGGGATTATGAGAGTTAGAGAATTTGTTATGAAAGACCTTTATTCTTTTTGTAAGGACGAAGAAGAACATAATGCTTTTTATGAAAGATCTAAAGAAGCTTATAAAAATATTTTTAAAAGAATAGGTATTGGACATCTTACTTATATTACTTTTGCTTCAGGAGGAATGTTTTCAAAGTTTTCTCATGAATTTCAGACTATTACAGGTGCAGGGGAGGATATTATTTATGTAGATGAGAATAAGGGTATTGCTGTAAATAAAGAGGTTTATAATGATGAAGTTTTGACTAGTTTAGGACTTAAGAAAGAAGATATGGTTGAGAATAAAGCAGTAGAAGTAGGTAATATTTTTACACTTTCTACTCGTTTTTCTGATGCATTAGGATTAAAATTTAAAACAGAAGAAGGGGATGAAAAGTCAGTATTTATGGGTTCTTATGGTATTGGTCCTGGACGTTTAATGGGGACAGTAGTAGAGGTTCTTTCTGATAGTAAGGGAATTATCTGGCCAGAAAACATAGCTCCATTTAAGGTTCATTTGCTTATGTTGGGAGGAGATGAGAATGTGAAGATAGAAGCTTCAAAACTTTACGAAGAATTAAACGCTAAAAATATTGAAGTTCTTTTTGATGATAGAGTTGATGTTAATGCAGGAGAAAAATTTGCTGATTCTGATCTTATTGGTATACCTTATAGAATTGTAGTTTCTAAACGTAGTTTAGCTGATGGAGGTTTTGAAATTAAAAAGCGAATTGAAGATACTGGAAAAATAGTTAACATTGATGAACTATTTGAATTTTTAGGAATTCAAAAATAAAATCTGATTTATGTATGTTTAAAAAATTTTATCAAATGTTTTCTAATGATATTGGGATTGACCTTGGAACAGCCAACACGCTGGTTTATTTGAAAGGTCACGGTATCGTTATAAACGAACCTTCAGTTGTCGTTGTAAATCAGAAAACTGGTCAAATAGTAGCTGTTGGTGCAGAAGCAAAACAAATGCTTGGGCGTACTCCAGGTCACGTTCGAGCAATTCGTCCTATTGTAGATGGAGTAATTTCAGATTTTGAAGTTACAGAAGAAATGCTTGCTTATTTAATAGGTAAAGCGGAAAAAATTTCTAAAAAATTTATTCGTCCTCGTGTAGTGTTAGGAGTTCCTACTGGTATTACAAATGTAGAGATCAGAGCAGTGGAAGATGCAGCTCGTTCAGCTGGGGCTCGCGAAGTTTATATTATAGAAGAACCTATGTCTGCTGCTATTGGTATAAGACTACCAGTTAAAGAAGCTTTGGGTTCAGTTATTGTAGATATTGGAGGAGGAACTACTGATGTAGCTGTTATTTCTCTTTCTGGTGTTGTTCGTTCAAAAAATTTAAAAATCGCAGGAGATCTACTAAACACAAATATTATAAGTTACATGAAAGATGAGTTTAAGTTATTAATAGGAGAAAGAACAGCAGAAAGTGTCAAAATTGCTATTGGGTCTGTTGTGGAAGGACCTTCAATGGAGGCGGAAGTAAGAGGACGAGATTTAGTTACAGGTCTTCCTCGTCAGGTTATTGTTACGGATTCAGATATTCGAGAAGCGATACTTGCTTCTGTTATCAGTCTTGTGGATGGAGTTAAAGAAGTTCTTGAAACAACTCCACCAGAAATTCTCTCCGATATAATAAATAGGGGTCTTGTCCTCTCTGGAGGAGGTGCTCTTATTAGAGGATTAGATGTATTACTACAAAATGCTTTAAAAATACCTATTTACATAGCAGAAGATCCACTTACAGCGGTAGCTCGAGGTACAGGAGTCGTACTTGATGATTTTGATTCTTATAAAGAAATTTTATTAAACACAGATGATTCATCAGTTCCGAGATAAAAAACAAATAGCAAAAAAGAAAAAACTAATTAAAAATTTAATTTTATTAGGATCTTTTTTGGTGTTTATAGTTTTAGGAATTTTTGCTTTTTCTAATAATTTTACTCATTATCTTGGAAAGCCTCTATGGAGAATAAAAACTTCTGCAATTAATGGATTAGAAAGTGTTGGTTATATCGTCCGTACAAAAGCTTCTGTTTATAAAGAAAATGAGAATCTTTTAAAAGAGAATACAGATTTAAAAATTTCAATGATAGATTATCAAATTTTAAAAGATGAAAATTTAAAATTAAAAGAATCTTTAGGACGTGTTCCTTCTGGTAAAAATTTTATATTATCAAGTATTTTAACAAAACCGAATTATTCACCTTACGATACTATTATTATAGATATAGGGCTTGATTCTGGTATCACAATAGGTAATCGAGTTTATGGAGATGGGGATAGTATGGTTCCTATTGGTGAGATTAGTGTTGTTTATAAAAATACATCTTTGGTCACTCTTTATACTAATCCTGGAGAAACAACAGAGGCTATGATAGAAGGAACAAATACGAGTATAGATTTAGTAGGTCGTGGTGGTGGAAATTTTGAAATGACAGTACCCGTTGATTTACCTTTTGTAAGAGGTGCTTTTGTTTATTTACCAAACCTTCAATCGGAAATTGTTGCGATAGCAGAAGATGTAATTTCAAGTCCAAACGATCCAGTTAAAAAAATATTATTAAATTCACCTATAAATGTTCAGAGTTTAAAGTGGGTTTTTGTTAGTCGAGAATAAATGAAAGCCATTTTATTTAAAATAGAAAAAGAATTAGAAGGAAGCCTTGGTAGAGCTGGTATTATTACGACACCTCATGGAGTTATAGAAACTCCATCTTTTGTTGTTGTAGGAACAAAGGGGACTGTGAAAGCATTAACAACAGACCAGTTAAAAGATCTAGGTACTCCTGTTGTGTTAGCAAATACTTATCATTTGTATTTACAACCTGGAGATGAACTTATACGTGATGCTGGTGGTTTGCATAAATTTATGAATTGGCAGGGTCCTATGATGACGGATTCCGGAGGGTTTCAAGTTTTCTCTTTGGGTGTTGCTTATGGAAAAGAATTATCAAAAGTTGTTTCTATTACAGACCCAAGTTTACTTATTACAGAAAGATCAATAGTAGAAGATGGAATTCCTCGTTTGGCGACAATTGGAAATGATGGTGTATCTTTTCGTTCTCACATAGATGGATCTCTTCATTATATAACCCCAGAAAAATCAATTGAAATACAACATAATTTAGGAGCAGATATAATCTTTGCTTTTGATGAATGTACTTCACCAACCGAAAATGATAGTTATCAAGAGGAAGCACTTTCACGAACACATTCTTGGGCAAAGAGAAGTTTAATAAGACACAAAGAATTAGAAAATATTAAAGAAAATGAAGCTTCACAGAAAATTCTTTTTGAGAGGTCCTCGGACGAGGGGGACGGGATCGGTGCCAGACCATCTCAAAAAGAATCCTCTGTTCCGCTTTTAAATACAATTTTTCCTCAAGCTCTCTTTGGTATTGTTCAAGGAGGAAGATCAGAAAAACTTAGAAGAGAATCAGCAAAAGTAATAGGTGGTATGGATTTCGATGGTTTTGGCATTGGTGGTTCTTTTGAAAAAGAAGATATGTCGAGTGCCGTTAAATGGGTAAATGAAGAATTACCAGTTGGTAAACCTCGTCATTTACTTGGAATAGGAGAACCGGAAGATTTATTTTCAGGGGTAGAGAATGGGGTAGACTTGTTTGATTGTGTAGGTCCTACTCGCATAGCTCGTAACGGAACAATGTTTACAAAAAATGGTAAAATAAATATTCTCAATGCAAAATTTGTAAATGATTTTTCTAGTATAGAAGAAGACTGTGAATGTGACACTTGTAAAAATTATACGAGCGCATATCTTTCACATTTATTCCGTGCGAAAGAAATGCTTGGAGCAACTCTCGCTTCTACTCATAATGTATATTTTATAACTAACTTAGTAAAAAAAATGCGTCAGGCAATAATAGATGGTTCTTTTTTGAATTTAAAGAAGAATTTTTAAAAAATTATGGAAAATAAAGTCTTTAATTTAAAGAGTGAATATAAACCAGATGGTGATCAACCAAAGGCAATTTCTCAGTTGTTAAGTGGACTTAAAAAGGGGATGCAAAAACAGACACTTCTTGGTGCGACAGGAACAGGAAAGACTTTTACTATTGCAAATGTTATAGCAGAGTGGAATAAGCCAACTTTAGTAATAGCTCATAATAAAACATTAGCTGCTCAGCTTGCTCAAGAATTTCGTGAATTTTTCCCTGATGCAGCAGTTCATTACTTTGTATCTTATTATGATTATTATCAACCTGAAGCTTATATGCCAGTTACCGATACTTACATAGAGAAAGATGCACAAATAAACAAAGAGATAGATAGACTTCGCCATGCGACAACTCAATCTTTACTTACACGTAAAGATGTGATTATTATAGCTTCTGTTTCTTGTATATATGGTTTAGGTAGTCCAGAAGATTATGAAAAAGTAAATTTAAAATTAGAAATTGGATCAAAGATAAATAGGACAGATCTTATGAGAAAATTACTTGGTGTTCATTTTGAGAGAACAAATGCAGATTTAAATTCTGGAACTTTTCGCTCTATTGGAGATAGAGTAGAAGTGATGCCCGTATCTGAAACTTTTGTTTATCAGATAGAATTCAACGGAGGATTAATTTCAAAAATATTAAAAGTAGATCCAGTATCTGCTCATGTTCTCAAAGAAGAGAATGCTATTTTCTTATTTCCCACTAAGCATTTTATAACTGATACAGATAAAACAAAAATTGCATTAAAAAATATAAAATTAGAACTTACTCAACAATTAAAAAAGTTTGAGAAAGAAGGTAAACTTTTGGAGTCAGAAAGAATTAAAAGAAGAACTACTTATGATTTAGCCATGATAAAAGAAGTTGGCTATTGTAATGGTATTGAGAATTATTCAAGGCAATTTTCAGGTAAAAAAGAAGGGGAAGCCCCAGATACATTACTATCTTATTTTAAGGGAGATTTTTTGACTATCATAGATGAATCGCATGTAACTTTACCTCAACTAGGCGGTATGTATGCCGGAGATGCTTCTCGCAAAAAGACTCTTGTAGATTTTGGTTTTCGTTTACCCTCAGCAAAAGATAATAGACCACTTAAATATGATGAATTTGAGAAAAGAATTGGAGATGTTATTTATGTATCAGCAACTCCAAGTGAACTTGAAAGGACAACAAGTACTCAAATAGTAGAGCAAATAATTCGCCCTACGGGGTTGATAGATCCTGAAATAATAGTTAGACCAGTATCAGTCTCCACTGGGAAGAATCTTTTTATGAGGTCCTCGGACGAGGGGGGCGGAATCGGTGCCAGACCATCAAAAAAAGATTCTTCCCAGTTACGAAAAAATAATCTTTCAGAGGTCCAACCTCTAGGACCTCTAAAAGATTACCCAGGACAGATAGAAGACTTTGTAAAAGAAGCTGATCGAGTTATTAAGAAAGGTTTTCGTGCTATCGCAACAACTTTAACAAAAAAGATGGCAGAGGATCTGTCTTTGTTTTTGAAAGAAAAAGGTTATAAAGCAGAATATCTACATAGTGATATTAAAACAATAGAACGTATTCAAATTTTAACTCAGTTTAGAAGGGGAGACTTTGATATTTTAATTGGAGTTAACTTACTTCGTGAAGGTTTAGATTTACCAGAACTTGCCTTGATCGGAATACTTGATGCCGATAAAGAAGGATTCCTTCGTTCAGAAACTTCTCTTATACAGATTATTGGACGTGCTGCTCGTAACGTAGAAGGTAGGGTAGTTCTTTATGCGGATCATATGACAAAGGCTCTGGAAAGTGCAATAGGAGAAACAAATAGAAGAAGAGATATACAGATATCCTATAATAAAAATAATGGAATTACTCCAAAAACAATTATTAAAAAAATTAAAGATATTACGGAAGAGCTTGAAAATAAACATGAAAAAGCTGTGAATATTGAACTTGATTTAGATGTTGAATTATTTAAGAAAGCTTTCATTAAAGATAAAAGTAATAAAGGAAAAGGTGAGAGAGAATCAATAAAGAATTTACTTCTTTCTGATAATGATAGGAATAAAATTGTCTATGAAAAAATAATAAATATAAAAGAAAAAGAAATGAACAGAGCTGTTAAAGATTTAGATTTTGAAACAGCTGCTATTTTGCGAGATGAGATTTTTGTATTAAAAGGGAAGATGGATAAGATAATCTTAGAAGATAAAAATTAAAAACCCTCACTGTGACGAATCACAATGAGGGAAAAATTAAAAAAAAGAAAAGAGGAAAAGTGACCATGAAGTAGAACGAACTACTTATCTTTGATTATAAGAATCAAAAACTCTTCCTTTCGAAGACATGTCATTTGTTAAATTCATTTCAATATTAACTTATTATTCTTTATTTGTCAAACATTACCATTCATGTTATTATTATAATAGCTGAATATTGATATACCCTTATCTGAAAGATTTATGGGTATGTATTTGTTTATTTATGTTAAAGAAAAACGAAGAAAGCAAAATAATTATAAAAGGAGCAAGAACACATAATTTGAAGAACATTAGTGTTGAAATGCCTCGTAATAAAATGGTAGTAATAACTGGAATGTCAGGTTCTGGGAAGTCTTCTTTGGCTTTCGATACTATCTTTGCGGAAGGGCAACGTCGTTATGTAGAGAGTCTCTCTGCTTATGCTCGACAATTTTTGAATCAAATGCCGAAACCAGATGTTGATGAAATTACAGGTCTTTCTCCGGCCATATCTATAGATCAAAAATCACGATCGAACAATCCTCGCTCTACGGTTGCAACTATTACTGAGATATATGATTATCTTCGTGTTTTGTATTCACGAGTAGGACGACCTCATTGTCCTTTATGTGGAAATGAAATAAAAAAATTATCTAATGATGAAATATTACATTTTGCAATTGATAAAATAAAGTCCTTTGAGAAGGATACAAAGAAAAAGAAAGTTATGGGAGTAGAGTGGAATGAAGCTCCTATTTCAATTCTTTCTCCTGTTGTTCGCGGAAGAAAAGGAGAATATTATCAATTACTTTATGATTTATTAAATAAAGGTTTTGCTAAAATAAGACTAGATGGAGAAATAAAAAATCTAAGAGAAAGAATTGATATTTCAAAAACTAAAAAACACGACATAGAAGTTATTGTTGATAATTTTGCTATACATGAGTTTAAGGATAATGAACGTGATTCGTATTCTCGTTTAGCTGAAAGTGTAGAAAGAGCTTTACTTGAATCTGATGGACTTGTAATCATAAAAATAGATGAAGATGAATATCTTATGTCTTCAAAATTCTCTTGTGCTAATGACGGTTTCGCTTTTCCTGAAATAGAACCAAGACTTTTTTCTTTTAATTCTCCTTACGGAGCGTGTCCAACATGTAATGGTCTTGGGACTAAATATTTTGGTGGAACAGAGCCTTGTGATGATTGTAAAGGGTTAAGATTAAGAACTGAAGCACTAAATGTATTTCTTGGAGGAAGTGAGACTTCGCAAAAAGCTTCTTTTCCTCAGGTCCTCGGACGAGGGAGGACGAGGGGCCAGACCAGTTCGGAAAAGAACTTTTCTGCTTCGTCTCACTCTCTTAATATTGTTGATGTTACGAAATTATCCATTCAAGATGTTGCTGATTATTTTATAGAATTAGAATTGAATGATCAAGAAAAAGAAATTTCAAAAGTAATAATAAAAGAGATTGAGTCAAGACTTCAATTTTTATTAAATGTTGGATTAGAATATTTATCTCTTGATAGAAAAGCGAATACTCTTTCAGGTGGGGAAGCACAAAGAATACGACTTGCTTCTCAACTCGGATCACGATTGGTTGGTGCTCTTTATGTTCTTGATGAACCAACAATAGGACTGCATCAAAGAGATAACGATAAACTTATTAAAACATTAGAGAATCTTCGCGATATAGGGAATACTATTATTGTTGTTGAACATGATGAAGATACTATTTTTGCTTCAGATTACCTTATAGATATAGGGCCAAAAGCAGGAGTTCATGGAGGTCAGGTTATAGTTTCTGATTATTTACAGAAATTATTAGATGCTCCTACAAATTCTTCAAAATCTAGAACATTAGCTTATCTAAGAGGTGAAACGAGAATCGAAATTCCAGAAAAAAGAAGAAATAATGATAAGGGTACACTTAAAATTATAGGTGGGAAAGTTTTTAATATAGACAATCTAAATGCAGATATTCCTCTTGGTAAACTTGTAACAATTACAGGTGTATCAGGTAGTGGAAAAAGTTCTTTCATGTATGAGATCGTTCATAAAAATCTACAAGCTAGATATGAAAGAAAGTTTCGAACAGCCACAGTTTTCAATTGTGCTTCTTTTACGGGGACTGAATATGCATCTCGTGTTGTTCTTATTGATCAATCTCCAATAGGACGTACTCCTCGTTCAAATTTAGCTACTTATACAGGAGCTTTCACTCATATTCGTGATATGTTTGCTTTAAGTGAAGAGGCTCGCCTTAAAGGATGGAAGTCTAATAGATTTTCTTTTAATGTAAAGGGCGGACGTTGTGAGGCTTGTGAGGGTAATGGGGAAGTCGCAGTTGAAATGCATTTCTTGCCAACTGTTTATGTAACCTGTGATGTATGTAATGGTAAGAGGTTTGATAAAGAAACTTTGACTGTAAAGTATAAAAAGAAAAATATTTATGAAGTTCTACAGATGACAGTAGAAGAAGCTTATACTTTCTTTGAAGATATTCCAGCTATTTTTGATAGAATGAAAACTCTTTTAGATGTAGGTCTTGGTTATGTAAAGCTTGGTCAATCCGCTACAACTCTTTCAGGCGGGGAGGCACAGCGTGTAAAAATATCATCAGAACTTTTTAGACCATATGAAGAGAAGACAATTTATTTACTTGATGAACCAACAGTAGGATTACATTATGATGATGTTGCTAAATTACTTGAAGTTTTAAATAGACTTGTGAATAAAGGGAACAGTGTAATACTCATAGAGCACAATATGGATATCATAAAATGTTCTGATTATATTATTGATATCGGACCAGAAGGGGGTCTTGGTGGTGGAAAGATTGTTGCAAAGGGAACTCCAGAAGAAGTTGCA
>CAIJZW010000012.1 GCA_903825265.1 uncultured bacterium
ATAAAATTTCTTCTGTAATCTTATTAAAATGATTATTATCTTTTTTTTCTTCAGTTTTTGGAGCTTGATCAAATTTCACCTCTTTATTCTACCAGATTTCCCCAACCTAGACAAAAGCCCGTTTTTGGAGTATTATATTAATATCGAAATTTTAAAAGTTTTTATTTAAATGTTCGCTTTTCAAATACAGTTACGACATATATTTTATTTATGAACCACACGCTTTCATCTTCATTTTGTTCTAAATCAATCATACTTGTTCGCATATAACCCTTAAAAAATAAGAGGTTTTCCTGTGTTTTTAAAACGACAAAAAAGTCGTATGAATTTAATAACAATAGTCATATCAATCATAGCCCTATTAATAGGTGCTGGTGTTGGGTATTATCTAAGGCTTATTATTTCGCTCGGAAAGAAAGGTTCTATGGAACTTGAAATAAAGCAAATAATGCTAAGCGCAAAAGAGGATGCCCAGAAAGTAGTAGATGAAGCTAAGAAAAAAGGAGAAGCTCACCTACATGAGATAAATAAAGAAACAAAGGTCAAAGAAGAAGAATGGAAGCATACAGAAAATCGTCTTATAAAAAAAGATGAGCTTTTGGATGCCCGCCAAGCAGAAATAGACCGTGAAGTTGAAAAGATAAAGGTAAAAATTGAAGAAGTTAAGAAAATCAAAGAAAGAGTTGATGGAATGGAAGCAGAGAAAGAGAAAGAACTCGAGAAAGTAGCTCGTCTTTCTACAGATGACGCTAAAGAAATCTTATTTAAAGATATAGAAAACAAATATGAGGAAGATTTGCTTATCAGAATGCAAAAAATGGAGAGTTCTAATGCTGAAAAGTTAGACCGTCGTGCCAAAGACATTCTTTCTGCAAGTATTAACCGTCTCGCCTCTTCTACAGCAAGTGAAATGATGACAACTTCAGTTAATATTCCAAATGATGAGATAAAAGGTAAAATTATAGGTAAAGAAGGAAGAAATATTCGTGCTTTTGAGAAAGCTTCTGGTGTAGAACTAATAATAGACGAAACTCCAGGCGCAATTGTGATTTCATCTTTTGATCCAGTACGTAGACAAGTTGCCCGTTTAGCCCTTGAAAATCTTATACTAGATGGAAGAATTCAACCAGCAAAGATTGAAGAAGTTGTAGCTAAAGCACAAGAAGACATAAATAAAATCATTAAAGACAAAGGAGATCAAGCTGTATATGAATGTGGAATATTTAATCTTGACCCACGTATTACAGCAATAGTTGGACGTTTATATTTCCGTACTTCTTATGGCCAGAATGTTCTTCAACACTCAATAGAAATGGCTCATATAGCAGGAATGCTTGCTGAAGAGCTTGGTGCTGATGTTCAAGTAGCAAAAGCAGGTGCTTTAGTTCACGATATAGGTAAAGCTCTCGACCATGAAGTCCAAGGTACACATATAGATATAGGTATTAGAATACTTCAAAAATTCAATGCCAATCCAAAGATCATAACTGCAATGAAGAGTCACCATGATGATACCCCTCATGAATCTATTGAAGCTGTAATAGTTCAAACAGCCGATATGATCTCAGGTGGTCGCCCAGGAGCAAGACGTGATAGTGTAGAGAATTATATTAAGAGATTACAAGAGCTAGAAGCATTAGCAACAAGCTTTGGAGGAGTAGAAAAGTCTTATGCCCTATCAGCAGGACGTGAAATACGTATATTTGTTACTCCTGAAAAGCTAAATGATATAGAATCAAAGAATTTAGCTCGTGACATAGCAAAAAAGATAGAACAAGAGCTTACTTACCCAGGAGAAATTAAAGTCACAGTGATAAGAGAAAACAGAATTATAGAGTACGCAAGATAAAAAACTATTAATTATTGATTGCTAATTAATAATTACATAAAGAAAAAATACTGTAAATTTTGCTCAAACAAAATTTACAGTATTTTTAATAAAACACATAAGAGAACTAGTCAAGTATAAGAAACACTTGTTTTAAAATAAGCTTGGTATATAATAGTATTACTCCTGTTTAAAGGGATCCGTTTGCAAACGGTCGAATATTATTCAACTAGCAATCTTATATTTTAAAAAAAACATAAGAAACTAAAATAAATGAATAAACAAGCTTTAGTAGAATTAGTTCATGAAAAAATCGGTGGTACAAAAGTACAAGCTGAAGAAGTAGTGAACGCAATGTTTGATGCTATCGTTACTACTTTGAAAAAAGGTGGGGAAGTATCAATCGCAGGAATTGGAATCTTTTCAGTTAAGGCTCGCGCAGCTCGTATGGCTCGCAACCCAAAAACTGGAGAGCAAGTAAAAGTTGCTGCAACAAAAGTTCCAAAGTTTAGAGCAGCAAAAGCTCTTAAAGACGCTGTTAAATAATATTTAAATTGTCTAAACAATTTTTATACTAAAAAAGAAAAACCACTCTATTCTATCTAGGAGTGGTTTTTCTTTTTCTTAATATTATCTTACTCAATAAAAAGTAATGCTACCATGGCTAGAACTCCAAGCATTATTATACCAAGTTGAATTATAGAATGTTTTAACTCTTTAGTTTTATGAAGCTCTGGGATAAGATCTGCAACTGCTATATATATAAATCCTCCAGCTGCAATAGGCACAAACCATAAGATAGAATTTTCAACAGTTGATCCAAAGATAAAAACAATTACTAATCCTAAAACTGAAGCAAGCGCAGAAATAAAATTCAACCATAATGCACGTTTTTTTGTATAACCTGAATGTATTAAAACTGCGAAATCCCCTATCTCTTGTGGAATCTCATGTAATATAACAGCAAGAGTTGTAGCAATACCAACATGAGGACTTATAAGAAAACTAGCTCCAATAATTATACCATCTATCATATTATGAAAACCGTCAGTAAATAAAACTAACTTCCCTACTGGATGTATATGACTCTCTTCTTTATCTTCTCCGTGATGATGCCAGTGAATAAATTTTTCAATAATAAAAAATAAAATAATACCAACTATTATCAAAATTCCAACTTTATTTGAACTTAAATTACTTTTATATGCTTCTGGAATTATATGAATAAAAGCATCTCCTAAAAGAGCACCAATAGCTAAACTTATAAAAAAATTAATATATTTTTTTAAGACATCTTCTTTTATAGCTAAAGAGAAAACTCCAATAAGTGACACAAGACTTACAACCATGACACTTATAAATGCATATAAATAATTATTCAACATATATTTATTATATCATAGCTGTCAATATTATTAGAAAAACACCAAAAGATAATTTTTAATTGTGCGGGATAAGGGAGTCTTCCTCTACGAGGACAGTATACCTTATCTTTTCGGTTAACACCGAAAAAAGAAAAGCTTTTCGCCTCCCTTACACAAGCCAAG
>CAIJZW010000013.1 GCA_903825265.1 uncultured bacterium
AAACTTCCTGAATTACTATTATTACTTCCAGATTGACTACTATAAGCACTTGCTCCCATATTTGAATTTGTTGAATTTGAATTGTTGTCGTAATTTACATACTTACCACTATTGTTTGTATTTGCTTGTGCAAGTGTATTTGTTTTTGTAGCGTTTGTTGTATTTGATACTGATGGAGAAACAGGCTGTGCTACAGTTTTAACTTGTGGTGCTAAATAAGCATAAGGTTGCTGTTGAGCAAAACTATTACTGTATGACAAAGGAGTTAAAGTACTTGTATCAATCATACTTGCTCTATAACCTAAATCAGCAGCAAAGGTATAATTAAAACCTGCAAGAAAAACAGCAAAAACAGAAAGTAATATTAAATTTTTGAATGTTGTATTTTTCATACTGGTATTATAGCATATAAACATACCTTTTGTCAAGTAGTTTAAAACCAATAAAAAACATTGATAAATAATGATATTTTATAAAATTACATAATTTGTCTATTTGTAATGTATAATAAAAAGCATGGAATCAAAAACAAGAAATCATAAGTCAATTCGACTTGAAAGTCATATATACCCTACTTATTATAATCTAAAATTAAAACCAGATCTTTCTTCTTTTACATTTGAAGGTGAAGAGATAATAAAAGTAACAGTAGAGAAAGAAACAAAACAAATCACTCTACACAGTAAAGATCTTGATATAAAAACAGTAAAAATAATATCAGAGAATGATAATCAATTTTCAGATAAAATTACTTATAATACAAAAAACGAAACAGCAACATTTCATTTTAAAAAGATAATTAAAAAAGGACAATTAGACATTTCAATAGTCTTCTTAGGGATAATTAATGAAAGTTTGCGTGGTTTTTATAAAAGTAAATATACAATAGACAAAAAAGAAAAATATATAGCAACAACACAATTTGAAGCAACCGATGCAAGACGAGCCTTCCCTTGTTTTGATGAACCTGCACATAAAGCAATTTTCGAGGTATCTTTAGTAATACCAGAAAATCATACAGCTATATCAAACACACTACCAACAGAAATAAAAGAACATAGTTCTGGGTATAAAATAGTATCATTCTCTCCTACCCCTATCATGTCGACATATCTACTTGCTTTTATAATAGGAGAATTTGAATACATAGAAGGAAAAACAAAAAATGGTGTCAAAATTCGTGTTTTTACGACTTCTGGTAAAAAACACCAAGCTCATTTTGCTCTTGATGTCGCAATCAAATCTCTTGAATTTTATAATGATTATTTTGATACAGAGTACCCACTTCCTATTCTTGATCTTATTGCCATTCCCGATTTTGAAAGTGCTGCAATGGAGAATTGGGGTGCAGTAACTTTTAGAGAGACTGCTCTTCTTGTGGATGAAAATCATACGTCTCTTTCAAATAAACAATGGGCTGCTATTGTTATAGCTCACGAACTTGCCCACCAGTGGTTTGGTAACCTAGTGACAATGTCGTGGTGGACAGATCTATGGCTCAATGAAGGATTTGCTTCTTATATGGAAAATTTATGTGTAGACCACATGTTCCCTGATTGGCATATTTGGGATTTATACATAGCAGACCGCTACGAGGTAGCACTTAAGCTTGATTCCCTCTCAAATTCACATCCGATAGAAATAGAAGTTCATCACCCAGACGAAATTAATGAAATATTCGATATGGTTTCTTATGCAAAAGGATCTGCTGTTATCCGTATGTTAGCTGAATTTCTAGGTGAGAATAAATTCAAAGAAGGATTACGTCATTACATAAAAAAATACAGTTATAAAAATACTAAAACAATAGATTTATGGAATTCTTTTGAAGAAGTAAGTGGTAAACCTGTAATTAAAATGATGTCTTCTTGGACAAAACAAACAGGTTATCCATTAATAACACTAACAAATAATCCTAAACATTGTTTAGAAATAAAACAAGAAAGATTTTTCTCTAGTCGTATATCTTTTAAAAATAATAAAGCTAAAAATATCTGGGAAATTCCTCTAAGTTATGAAAGTAATAAAGAAATTCAAAAGATACTTTTAACAAAAAACAAATCCCCGCTTATCGGAACTAATATAGGGAAAGTTAATAAAGAAGAAAATACTTTTACGCGAGTTCGTTATGATAAAGAAACTTTAAATAATATTAAAAGTGAAATAGAAAATGGAACACTTTCTATTAAAGATAGACTTGGAGTTATTAGAGATTTATTTGCTCTAGCTGAAGGTGGTTATATAAGTACAGTTGAAGCGCTTGATTTTTCTCTAGTATATAAAAATGAAACTGAATTTATAGTTTGGTCAGAGATTGCAGGTGGTATAAATAAAGTTGCAAATATAATAAATAATGAATCTTTTAAAGAAAAATATAAAGAATATGCTCTTTCTCTATGGAGCCCTCTTTCAAAAAGAATGGGATGGGACCATAAAAAAGGAGAAGATCACTCTCAAACATTTTTACGTAATTTAGCCTTATCGCAAGCTTCATATTATGGAGATAAAAACATAACAAAAGAAGCTAAAAAAATATTTAAGAATAGGAACAAATTACCAATCCGAGCTGATATTCGTGGGGTTATTTATAATATAATAGCTTTAAATGGAGGAGAAAAAGAATGGAAATTATTTGAAAAAATGTATAAAAAAGAAGAATTTCATGAGGAAAAAGAAAGATTTGCTCGAGCTCTTACAATCTTTAAAGATGAAAAACTTCTTTTAAAAACTTTAGACTTTGCAATATCTAATAATGTAAGAAATCAAGACACTCCTCAAATGATTGCTCAAGTATGGCAAAATTCTTATGGAAAAAATTTAACATGGAAATTTATCAAAAAAAATTGGAAAACAATTCTAAAGAATTATGGTGAAGGTGGACATTTCCTTTCTAGGCTTTTGTCCCCTCTTGGAAATCATACAAATTCAAAAGATCTAAAAGAAATTAAAAATTTCTTTTCTAAAAATATAGCACCTGGATCAGAAAGAACACTTGAGCAATCGTATGAAAAGATTGAATCAAATATTGAATGGTTAAAAGAAGACAAGAAATCAATAAAAGATTGGTTAACAAACTTTTAATATCTAACTAATAAATGTTTTACGATGGATTGAAGTTAATCCATGTTTTTTGATTGCTTCATAATGTGCTTTTGTTCCATACCCAGAATGTTTTTCAAAACCATATTCTGGATATTCTTTAGCATATTTTGTCATTACAGCATCACGAGTAACCTTCGCCATAATAGACGCCATAGAAATAACAGGATGAAGTTCATCACCTCTTATTATCGTTTCTTGATTCACATATTCTTTTGGTGCATGTAATCCTCCATCAAGAAATATTTTTAACGTAGTAAACGGAGCAGGAAGTTCTTTTTGTGAAGTAATCTTTTTTAGCGATTCATCTAGTGCTTTCTGAATACATTTTACAATTCCAAATTTATCAATATTTAAAGAAGATACAAAAGACACGGAGTAGTCGCAAAAGCCTTCAGCTTTTGCGACCTTAAGATATTCAAACCAAACTTCCCTTTGCTTTTTTGAGAGTTTCTTAGAATCTTTAAGTTTAGGTAACTTTTTCTCTTTTTGATTTTCTAAAATTTTTTCATCTTTTATCAAAAATGCACAGACTGCTACCGGCCCTGCTATTGGCCCCCTACCAACTTCATCTATTCCGACAATATATTTACAGCTTTTGTCCATATAGAGCTATCATACATTATTTGCTATACTAAGAAAACATGGAAAAATCAGAACTTAACTCCAATTTCATACATTTACATACGCACTCTCATTATTCCCTTTTAGATGGACTTTCTAAAATCCCAGACATGGTAAAAAATGCCAAAAAGAATGGGATGAATGCTTTGGCAATCACAGATCATGGAAACATGTATGGAGCTATTGAACTTTATAAAGAAGCTCAGAAAGCAGGAATAAAGCCAATCATAGGAATAGAAGCATATATAGCTGAACGCAGTAGAACCGATAAAGAACCTGGGGTAGATAATAGACGATATCACTTAACACTCTTAGCGAAAAACAAACAAGGATACAAAAATTTGATGCGCTTAGTAACAAGAGCTAATCTTGAAGGTTATTATTATAAGCCTCGTATGGATAAAGAAATTTTAAGAGAACACAGCGAAGGTATCATCTGTCTTTCTGGTTGTATGGGAAGCCAACTTTCTCAAGCTATCTTAGCTTCTAATAATGAAAAAGCAGAAGCTTTAATTTTAGAACATCAAGACATTTTTGGTAAAGAAAATTATTTTCTTGAAGTGCACTCTCATCCACATGTAGAAAATGACAAAAAATTAAGAGATGGAATCATAGCTCTTGGAAAGAAATTTAATATTCCCGTTGTTGCTGGTCAGGACTCTCACTATCTTTGTATTGATGATTTTAAAGCTCATCATACCCTCTTGGCAGTTAATACAGGAACAGATAGTAAAGAAGGAACTCGTTTCGAATTTCCAGAAGATGACTTCTCTTTAATAGATGAAAAAACTGCTCTTAAATATTTCAAAGATATTCCAATTGCTGTTTCAAATACAAAAATAGTTGCTGATTTATGCGAAGAGTATGACCTAGAACTCGGGAAAGCATACTTCCCTGATTTTCCAATTCCAGAAGGAACAACAGCAGATGAAGTATTAAGAGAACTTGCATATAAAGGATTTGAATATAGAAGATTAGAACAAACACAAGTCTATATCGATAGATTAGAATATGAACTTAAAATTATTAAACAGAAAGGATACCCAGCCTACTTTTTAGTTGTTTCTGATTTGTTGCAATTTTCAAGAGATAATGGGATTTATACAAACATCAGAGGATCTGTTGCTGGATCTCTTACAACTTATTTAACAGGAATCACGAAAGTTGATCCTATTGCATACAAACTTCCATTCGAAAGATTTTTAAATCCAGAACGTCCTTCTCTTCCTGATATAGATATGGACTATGCTGATAATCGTCGAGATGAAGTTATTGCTTATGCCAAAAGAAAATATGGAGAAGATAAAGTTGCTCAAATAGGTACTTTTGGAACCATGATGGCGAAAGGTTCTGTTAAAGATGTAGCCCGTGCTCTCGGCTATCCTTATAGTATAGGAGATAGAATATCTAGCATGATTCCTCTTGGATCTCAAGGTTCAGCTATGACAATAGATCATGCTATTAAAATAGTTCCCGAACTTAAAGATGCTTATAAAAATGAAAAAGAAACCAAAGAAATAATAGATCTTGCTCGTAAAATGGAAGGATGTGTACGTCATATTTCAGTTCATGCGGCTGGAGTTGTTATGGCACCTAGACCTCTTTATGAATTCACTCCTATTCAATATGATCCTAAAGGTGGGCATATTATTACTCAATATGATATGTATAGTATCGAAGATGCAGGATTACCAAAATTCGATTTCCTAGGAATAAGAAACTTAGCAATTTTAGCCGAGGCTGTTAAATTAGTTAAAAGAATACACAATATAGATATAGATATAGATCGTATTCCTCTAGATGACAAAAAAACTTTTGAAATTCTTGCAAATGGAGAAACTAGTGGTCTATTCCAGCTAAATGGTTCAGGAATGACTAGATATTTAAAAGAGCTAAGACCTTCTACTATACATGATATAAATGCGATGGTTGCTCTTTATCGTCCAGGACCGATGGAATCTATTCCTGAGTATATCAAACGTAAGCATAATCCTAATCTTATTACTTACCTTGATCCTAGATTAAAAGATATTTTAGACCAATCATTCGGAGTTATAACATACCAAGATGACGTCATGATGACAGCGATTAAACTTGCTGGTTACTCTTGGCTTGAAGCTGATAAACTTCGTAAAGCTATGGGTAAAAAAATTCCAGAGGTTATGGAAGCAGAAAAAGGCAAATTACTTGAAGGATTCGTAAAAAATGGAATGACAGAAAAAAAAGCTCAAGAGTTCTGGGCACTAATCGAACCATTCGCCGCTTATGGATTCAATAAGGCCCATGCTGCAAGTTATGGTCTTGTTGCATACCAGACTGCCTATATGAAAGCAAACTATCCAGTGGAGTATATGACAGCAATCATGACTTCTGAATCAGGTGATATTGAAAAAGTAGCTGAAATCATACATGAATGTGAAAAAATGAAAATAAAAGTTTTACCACCAAACATAAACGAAAGTTTTGGTGGATTTACAGTTATAAAAGGTAGTGATAACAAAACAGATAGAACTATTCGTTTCGGCTTTTATAATATTAAAAATTTAGGAGTTGATATAGCTGATTCAATCATAGAAGAAAGAAAGAAAAATGGCCAATTCAAATCTTTATCTAACTTCTTTGAAAGAATTAATCATAAAAATTTAAATAAAAAATCAGTTGAAGCTCTAGCTAAGTGTGGGGCTATGGATGGACTAGTAACACACAGAAATATAATTATGGGTAATTTAGAAAAGCTAATTGCTTTTAATAAAGAATCTCGTGGTATAAATGCTCAAGACTCACTTTTTGGAGATATAGGTGGTATCGAAGTTAAATTATCTCTTGATGATCAAACAGAGGCATCTCTACAAGAAAAATTAACATGGGAAAAAGACTTGTTAGGATTGTATGTTTCTGGACATCCTCTTGATAATTACAAAGAAAAAATAGAGAAATTTGGTACTTTAATAAAAAAAAATAAGAGAGGAATTGAAGGTTAATACTCCTATTACTGTAGCTGCTATCATAGATGATATTCGTATAGTTACAACTAAAAAGAATGACCGTATGGCTTTCATTAAAATCTCTGATTACACAGGATCAATAGACGCAGTAGTATTCTCTAAGCTTTTTGAAGCTAATAAAGATATTTTAATTAAAGACACAATTATAGCTCTTCAAGGTAAAATAACAGAAAGAAATGGAGAAAAAAGTATAATGATAGACACCTTTAAAAAAATATAGTTAATATAAAAACCTCTTGGCTAAAAGCCAAGAGGTTTTTATATTAATATTTTTAAATGACTTCAGTCTCATCATTAATCATCTTCATTATTTTTACAACCTGATTAGGATAATTATGAATAACTGAATTATAACTTCTTAAAATTTGTAATGTAGTTTTACCATCATAATGACTAGCTGTTCTAGGATTATTACCTCCAAGACTCTTAGCCACTATCTCAATAGAATCATCTATTGATTTAAAATTCATTTTACATGAACCATAACCGAATACACTGTGTGTAGCCTTCTTACAAGCACTTTTACCTCCAGTACTCTCTCTCATGGCAATAGCTGGTAAAAGTCTCCAGTCTATATCATTATTCTTAGCTTCTAAGGCAAATTTCATTCCATAGCCTTCAAGAGGTGCATCATATAGTGCAAAAAATGCATCTATTTGGTCTGCCTGTTTCTTAAGATCCTCCTTTTCTTGCGTTGTTATCACAGATGGAGCAACCTCAACTTTATTATCGTTAATAAGAGTCATGTCAGATATTTTTTGTACCCCTGTAAGTGGTATAACCACAGCTAACATAGGGATAGCAACAATCGACTGCAAATAACGTACTATATTTTGTTTATTCATATTTGATGGAAACGTACCATCGGACGCTCTTTCGAGTCTTATTTAAAATCTAAATATTTATAAATAGATTTAAAATAAAAAATTCCTTATATATCATCCTTATGACAACATACTTGGAACTCCTAATATAGTAGCACAAAGGCATATAAAAGTCAATGGTTATACCACAGTTTTTACTGTCGTCAAATACAAAATACCCTTATTTTATAAGGGTATTTTGTATTTTAATACTTGACAAACTATATGATTATATTGCATAATCAGCCTTAAAAATAAGGATTTAAGGCTGATTTTGACAAAAATACTATTTTGTTTTATAAAAACCTTTATTTATAAAGATATTTGCCATATTCTACTTACCATGACATTGTTTAATATGTTAGACCATTGGGAAATAATCTAGACTAAATATTTGCCTCACATGATGCAATTTCCTCTTTACCAGTAATTAAATTACATAATGTTTTATTATTGGTTAATCTGCCGATGACCACAATACACCAATTCCTCCCATTAGAACCAGTATCAACGGTGATCATGTCGCAAATTTTTAAATCCAATTTCTTTGTAGCCACGTCATGATAACAACTATTCATACTATGAATATCCGTCATTTTTTTGCAAACATTGTAATCATAATTTTGTTTCATTATAAAATAATAACAGTAATTATAATCATATCCACCATTATATTTTTTATCTATTGAATTACACAATTGGCTAGTGATTTTTGAAGGACTAAATTTCTCTAAACAACGAGCCAAAGAAGATGGTGTTTTTATTATTTTACAAGTACTTTCATCCTTTGCATTGCCATATAAACATTCGTCTTTAGTTTTTTGATCAACAATAACATCACAAAGTGCAATATTTTTAGTCTGTAAGGCCACATCATAATAACATTGATCTTTATAGTCTCCAATTTTATCATCATGAACTCCATTAAACTGATCACATGTCTTATAATCACCAGTTTCTCTATTCCCTGTTAATACACATATAAATTTACTCTGCTGATCAATTATCTTGCTGCAGTCTGTTTCTTGAATTGGTACAACTGATGAATTATTTTTTGGAGAAACATTATTGATGATTCTATTATCAAGACCTGTAATAACTTTTCCTGTTTCTTTTACAATAACTTTTGGTTTTTGCTCTGTTGTTACAGTAGTGATTTCGTTTTTTTGATCTATTTGTACTACTGGCTGTTCTTCTTTATGTATTTGAGCTTGTGTATTTTCTTCTTGTTTAATTTCATTCACAGAAACAATATTTTTACTTTTAATTAAATCTTTAATTACAGGTATATCATTCCTAAAAAAATAGCCTGATGCTCCTCCTGCTATTATAAATAGAGCAACTATAATTAATAATACTTTTTTACTTCCTGAATGATTAGCAGTTTGAGTTAATATAGGATTATTTATATTAGTAGCAGCAAATGGATTAATGATAGGATTAACAACTGGATTAACTAAAAGGTTAATTGTTGGATTAACAACAGGCATATTAACACTATTAAACCCCTCTTGTATATCTACTTCTGCCCACCCACTTCCCAGTAACTCTTTTGTAATAGTTTCTTTGTCTAAACCTTTTAATAATTGTGACTTAATAAAATCTAACAACTGTTGATTTATCATAATACTTATATTCTAACATAAAAAATACCCGTAAGGGTATTTTTTATGTTTAAAACTTTCTATTTCTTCAACATATTCTTCTTGTGCTCTGTTGACTCAATAAAACCGCATTGTTTATACTTCTTGCCAGAACCACAAGAGCATGGGTCATTACGGCCAACCTTATCCCCTATTCTTTTATTAGTAGAATCTCCCCCTTCATTAGAACTTAGAATAAGTGATAGTTTTTCTTCTATAAATTGATCATCTGATCTTTCACTCTCAACATTCATAGTAGAAATTAAAGATGATACTTGTTCTTTGAAAATTACTTCCATTTCTTTAAAGAGTCTCAATCCTTCTTTCTTATACTCAATTAATGGTTCACGCTGACCATAGGCACGTAAATTCACAGACGAGCGAGTATATTCCATTGTTTCTAGGTGTTCAACCCAAAGAGTATCTGTAATATATAAAATAACACGTCTAACTGTTTCAAAAAATGTAGCATCTCCTATAGCTGTACGTTTTTCTTTTATAGTTTCTATTAATTTTGGATATACAACAACAAGCTCATCTAAGAATTTTTGTATTTCACTATAATCACTAGAAAGCATTGCACGTCTACGTCCATATATGACATTACGCTGATGATTCATAACATTATCATATTCTAAGGTGTGTTTACGTGAATCAAAATGAAAACCTTCTATTTTAGCTTGAGCAGTCTCTATAGCGTTTGAAATAAAACGATTCTCTATTGGCTGATCTTCTGGAATACCTAATTTACCCATCATGTTTTTTAAACGATCAGATCCAAATATTCTCATTAGATCATCTTCAAGTGACACATAGAATTGAGTAGCTCCTGAATCCCCTTGTCTTCCAGCTCTACCTCTTAATTGATTATCAATTCTACGAGCTTCATGACGTTCTGTACCCATAACGAATAAACCTCCTAAAGATTTTACTTCTTCATATGATTCATCGCTAAATGGAATACCTCCAAGTTTGATATCAACACCACGTCCTGCCATGTTTGTAGCAACAGTTACTGCCCCAAGTCGTCCTGCATTGGCAATAATTTCACCTTCATGTTCATGATTCTTAGCATTCAATATTGTATGAGGAACTCCAGCTTGTGTTAAATAAGCAGAAAGAAGTTCATTTTTCTCTATAGAAACAGTACCGATCAAAACTGGTTGTCCTTTACTATGAAGTTCTTTTACTTTTTGAGAAACAGCTAAGAGTTTACTCTTTTCTGTTTGATAAATTAAATCATTATGATCTATTCTATTTATAACTCTATGAGTTGGAACAACAATAACATTAAGTCCATAAACTTTAAAAAATTCTTCTTTAGAAGTTTCGGCTGTTCCTGTCATACCTGCCAACTTTTTATAAAAACGAAAATAATTCTGGAAAGTAATGGAAGCAACAGCTCTAGTTTCTTTTTCTATTTTTACTCCTTCTTTGGCTTCAATAGCTTGATGTAATCCTTCACTCCAACGACGCCCTGGTTGCATTCTTCCAGTAAAAGCATCAACTATAATAACCTGACCATCTTTAACAACGTAATCTTTATTATTCTCATATAGAGCTCTTGCTTTAACAGCAGTTTCTAAATGATGAACATACTTAATTCCTTTTTGAGTATAAATATCTTTAATTCCAAGTAGATCTTCTGCTTTCGTAATACCTATATCTGTAAGAGAAATAGCACGAAGCTTTTCATCTACAGTATAATCTTCTTCTTTATTCAACTTCTTTGCAATATCCGCAAAAGTATAATACAAATCTTCTGAGTCTTCAGCGGCAGATGAAATAATAAGAGGTGTACGTGATTCATCTATTAAGATAGAGTCTACTTCATCAACAATAGCAAAATGATGCCCTCTTTGAACTACATCTCCAATATTATTTGCTAAGTTATCTCTCAAAAAATCAAAACCAAATTCATTATTAGTTCCGTAAGTTATATCACAAGCATAAGATTCTTTTCGTGAACAAGGACGTAAGAATTCATACTGAACTTTAAATGAACTTGTTTCTTTCTCATCTTCACTTTCTTTATCTTTGTGAGACACATCATATATGTAAGATTTGTTTTCTGAATTCACAACAGCACAACTTATACCAAGCATTGCAAAAATTGGACCCATCCATACAGCATCACGGCGAGAAAGATAATCATTAACAGTAATAACATGAACTCCTTCTCCTGTAAGTGCATTTAAATATGCAGGTAGTGTCGCCATCAAAGTTTTTCCTTCACCTGTACGCATTTCAGCAATACTTCCATTATGAAGTGCTAATCCTCCTATTAATTGAACATCATAATGTCTTTGTCCATAAATACGAGTAGATACTTCTCTAACCAAAGCAAAAGCTTCAGGTAAAATATCGTCTAATGTTTGACCATTTGATAATTTATCTTTTAGTTCTTGTGTTTTATTTGAAAAATCAGAGTCTAATAACTTCTTTATTTCAGGCTCTAAAAGATTAATTTTGTTAATAATAGGATTCCATTTCTTTATTTGCCTATTATTCTCATTTCCTAATATGCTTTTTAATATACTCATAATTTAGACATTTTAGCACAAAAAGAAAATCCCCGATAGAGAGGGATTTTCTTTTTATATTAAGTAAAGAATATTACTTCTTTCCTTTCTTTGCTACTTTTTTAACTGCTTTTTTAGCTACTTTTTTAACTGCCTTCTTTTTTGCTGCCATATATTTAAAAAATT
>CAIJZW010000014.1 GCA_903825265.1 uncultured bacterium
GGTTTTTGTTTTGTTCCAGTTTTACAAAATAAAAATAAAATAGGAACACTTAATGATAAGAACAATAAAAATCTTTTCATAATTCATAATTTTTATTAAAACATAAATGTTTTTTTAAATCGTTAAACTTAACGACTATTTGTTGTAAACAATAGAACATAATCATGAATATGTCAATATTTAGTATTTTATCTCTTAATTTTGTGTTAACATATAAATATGTATATCGTAACGGTTGTTCCAATACAAAAAGGATTTCAAAAAGAAAATCTTACATATTTCTCCCCCACAGACATTCCTCTTGGAAGTATTGTATCTGTTCCTATGAGATCTAGGACCATAGACGCTATCGTTATAGATATAGAAGAAGCTCGTAATTTAAAATTTGATTTAAAAAAGGCAGATTTTCAACTAAGAAAAATATTAAAAGTTAAGGGTAATTCCCCTTTCTCTTCATCTTTCTTTACGGCATGCGAAAGAATGAAAGATTACACAGTTAGTAATACAGGAACTATTATAAAAGCTCTTCTCCCTTCTACTTTTCTTGAAAATTTAAAAGATTTAAAAGAAAACAAAAAAGAAACATCAAAAGAGATAGAGTCAGAAAACGTAAAACAAGACAAACTTATATTTCAAGCTTTGAATGAAGACCGTATGAGTTTTTATAGAACTCTTATAAGAGAAGCTTTTGCAAAAAAAGAATCTATTTTTATTTGTGTTCCAACTCGCTTTGACATTGAACAACTTAAAAATGAATTGACTAAAGGTATCAGCCAGTATGTATTTTCTTTTCATGGAGATTTAAGTAAAAAAACTTTAATAAATAATTATAATTCTTGTATAGAAGAAATTCACCCAATTCTTATAATTGGAACAGGAATGTTTTTGTCTATTCCAAGATGTGATATTAAAACAATAATTATAGAGCATGAAAATTCTGATTCTTATAAACAATTCAATCGTCCATTTATAGATATTCGTACATTTGCAGAAATACTCTCATCTGTTAATAAAATAAAATTAATATTTGGAGATACACTACTTCGTCCTGATACACTAAGCAGACATGATAATGGTGAACTTGGCGAAGTCGCTTCACCTTTATTTCGCTTACCTCAAGCCGAAAGACAACTAGTTGTCGATATGAAAGAACAATTAGATGAAAAAGGAGTGAAAACTTTCACCATACTTGGAGATACAACAAAGAAAATGATTTCTTATGCCTTAGAACACAATGAATCCGTTTTTCTTTTTACTGTTCGTAAGGGCCTTGCTGGAGTTACAGTTTGCCATGATTGTGGACATACAATACTCTGCCCTGCATGTTCTACTCCTGTAGTTTTATACGGAAATAAACAAAGAAGTGCTACTAAAATAGTAAATTCTCGCATCTTTATGTGTAACAAATGCGGAAGAAAAGAGACAACAGAAGTTAGATGTGAAAATTGTTCGAGCTGGAATCTTACTCCTCTTGGAATAGGAACAGATCGAGTATACGAAGAAGTTAAAAAAATATACCCCAATAGTAAAATCATTCAAATAGACAAAGAAACAGTTAGCACAGACAAAGAAGCAAGAATTAAAATGATTGAATTCTATCAAAATCCTGGAAGTATCTTAATCGGAACTGAAATGGCTTTCTCTTATATCAACATAGAAGTTACACATAGTGCAATTATATCTCTAGATGGATTACTTTCTATTCCTAGTTTTAATATAACTCAAAAAATTCTACATATAGTTGAGAAGCTTCATGAAATAACAAAAAGAAATTTAATTATCCAAACACGTAATCCAGAGAACCAAATACTAGAACATATTTTAAAAGGCAATGTTCTTCCTCTTTATCGTGAAGACCTAAAAGAAAGAAAACAGTTTGGATACCCACCATTTAAAAAACTTATAAAAATAACCTTTGGAGGAACTGCAGTTGAAACCGAAAAGGCACGTTTACTAGTTGAACACCTACTTGAAAAATATGAACCACAAATATTTTCAGCATTTATAGGGAAAGTTAAAGGTCAATACATTACAAATACTATTATAAAAATAGATCCATCTTTATGGCCAATACCTATAACTAACCAAAAAAACCTAGATTCACATCTACTTGAAAACTTATACCAACTCTCTCCTCAATTTTCAATAAATGTAGACCCTGATGATTTGCTTTAATCCTCTTGCCTATAATAAAAAGATATGATAGCATAAGCTTTATATATGATTACCGTAATTGAAGTAAAAAAGAATACAAACGAGAATAATATGAATCTTATCCGTAGATTCACTCGCAAAGTTCAAGAGTCAGGTATTATTCAAAAAGTTAAAAGTAAGCGTTATAACGAAAGAGCTGAATCAAAAGTTAAAACAAAGATTGCTACTCTAAAAAGAATTAACCGCAAAAAAACATTAGAGAAGCTACAAAAATTAGGTAAAGCTCCAATGGAAACTAAACGTGGACGTCGTTAAACCAAACTATGCAAGATACAGAATTCTGCACAATTGGAAAACCAACAAAAGGCAAGCTCCCCCGCTTGCCTTTTGTCTATATAAAGAACGAAATTTTAGGTGAGAAATATGAACTTGGTGTAAGTTTTCTTTCTCCTAAAAAACAAAAAGAAATAAACCAACAACATAGAGGTATCAACAAAACAACTAACATACTTTCGTTTCCCTTAACTAAAAAATCTGGAGAAATTACTTTCGATTTATCAAAAGTAAAAAAAGATGCACCTCTTTTCCAAATGAGTTACACTCAATTTCTTAAATATTTATTTATACACGGACTATTACATTTGAAAGGATACGATCATGGTGCTATAATGGATAAACAAGAACAAAAATTTCTAAAAATGTTTTCGTAACTTTTGTAATGATTAAAAATAATATAAATGTTGGTATAGATATAGGAACTCATACTACAAAAGTAGTTGTAATTGGTCATGACAAGGAGACAAACTCCCCTTGTTTACTTGCAACTGGATCATCTGAAACACAAGGAATGAGACTAGGTTACATAACTAATATTGATCAAGTTGCCGAAAGTATAAAAAGAGCTGTAAAACAAGCTGAGGGTGTCCTTGGTTTTAAAATTCGTAAAGCTTGTATATCTATAGGTGGAATAAGTCTAAGCTCTTCTGTTTCTTCTGGTACAGTTATAATTTCTCGTGCGGATCAGGAAATAACTCAATTAGATATTTCTAAAGCATTAGCTTCAAGTGAAGAAAGCTTAGAAACTGTAAACAAAAAAATAATACATATAATCCCTATTGTTTATAAACTAGATGGTAAAGATATTTATGGACGCCCAGAAGGTATGCATGGTATTAAACTTGAAGTAAAAACTTTATTCATTACTTGTTTAAAACAAAACATAGAAGATCTTATAACTGCATTAGGTCTTGCAAATATAGAAGTCATAGATATTATTGCTTCACCTGTTGCACTTTCTACTATAATACTAAACACTAAACAAAAAACAGCAGGATGTGCTCTTGTAGATATTGGAGCTGAAACTGTTTCAATCTCTGTTTTTGAAAATAACTTACTTATATCTCTACAAATATTTTCTATAGGTAGTATGGACATCACAAAAGATGTAGCTCTTGGACTTAAAATTGCTCTTGAAGAAGCAGAGAGTGTTAAATTAGGTAGTGTGCTTGGAGGAGATTATCCTAAGAAAAAAGTTGATGAAATAATAGAAGCAAGACTAGGAGATATTTTTGAATTAGTTGAAAATCATTTAAAGCGTATTAAACGTAATGAATTACTTCCAGCAGGAATAGTAATTACAGGTGGAGGTGCAAACATTTCTAAAATAGAAGAAATAGCTAAAAAACAATTAAATCTTCCTGCAAAAGTAGGACCAACAGATACAACAATAAACAACAAACTTAAAATAAAAGATGCGTCTTGGTATGGAGCATTCGGATTAGCTTTGTCTTCTTCAAACGAAGGAAATAGTAATAGCTCAAGTGCAACTTTAGATGTTCTTAAGCAAGCAAAAGTATCTTTAAAATCTATTTTTAAGCAACTTTTACCATAAATAAATGGTGATTTAGAAACGAAGGAAACAAACTGTCAAATGTTTCCTTTTTATGAAATTCTGGTATTATATACTAAGTTAATTATTATTAAGAAAGACTTCCTTCCCCGTCATTACAGACGCCAAAGGACACTAATATACATATGCCTAAAATAAACCCAGATGTAGAATCATTTGCAAGAATTAAAGTTATCGGTATTGGAGGTTCAGGTAAAAATGCTTTGAATCATATGATATCCTCAAAAGTAAGAGGTGTTGAGTTCATTGTTATGAACACAGACACACAGGACTTACACAACTCATTAGCTGAAAAAAAAGTACACCTTGGTAAAAATCTAACTAAAGGACTAGGAGCTGGAATGAATCCAGAAATAGGAAAGCGTGCCGCAGAAGAAACAAAAGCAGAAATTCAAGATGTTATTAAAGGTGCCGACATGGTATTCATTGCTTGTGGTATGGGAGGAGGAACAGGTACAGGTGCAGCTCCTATCGTTGCTCAAGCCGCTAAAGAACAAGGAATACTTACTGTTGCTGTTGTAACAAAACCATTCTCATTCGAAGGAAACCAACGTATGAAATTAGCTGAAATGGGACTTTCTGAACTTGAACGTGAAGTTGATGCTATCCTTGTGATACCAAACGATAGACTAATCGTTATATCAGGAAAAGATGTTGGATTCAGACAAGCATTTGCTCTTTGTGATGAAGTACTTAAACAAGCAGTTGAAGGTATTTCTGAACTTATCACTACACCAGGAATGATAAATGTAGACTTTGCAGATATCAAGGCTGTTATGTCAGATGCAGGAAGTGCACTTATGGGAGTAGGTATTGCAGCAGGAGAAGGCAGAGCTGAAAAAGCAGCACTTCAAGCTATTAATTCCCCTCTATTAGATTTATCTATTTCTGGAGCTAAAGGAGTTTTGTTTGCAATTTCAGGTGGAGACGATTTAACTATTCATGAGATCCAAGAATCAGCAAAAATTATAACTGAATCAATAGACAAAGAAGCAAAAGTTATATTTGGAACTATTAGTGATGACAAACTTAAAAAAGGAGAAATAAAAGTTACAGTTATCGCTACAGGATTCCCTACTGATATGCCAAAACGTTCACTATTCCAAGTTCATCAAAAATCAATCGAATCAACTTCTACAATAAATTCTTCTAACAAAGAAGATACCCTCAAGATGATAAATAAAGATCCTATTAAAGATACTTCATCTGAATATATTAAAAAAACAGAAAAGATTGAAGATGATTTATTTATAGACGATACAGATGACTGGAGTACTGTACCTGCATTCTTAAGAAGAAACAAGAAATAAAATATTAATATAGTATTATCATAATAAAAACCCTTATTAAATAAGGGTTTTTATTATGATAGAAAAAGTATTTTTATTTTACCCAAATATATAAATCCTCTAATGCTTTAACTGCATCACCTACAGCAATATTGTTCTGATGATATTTACCATTTGTACAATCACCAGCTGCCCATATACCAGGAGTTGAAGTCATCTGTGTCATAGGGTCAACTATTATTTTACCAAATTCATCTATCTTTACTACATCTTTAACAAAAGAAGTATTAGGTATTTGACCAATTTCCACAAATACACCAGTGGTCTCAATAGTTGATACAACACCAGTAACATTATCTTTATAAGTTAAAGATTTCACAAACTGATCACCTTCTACTTTTAAAATATCTGCATTTAAAATTGCCTTAAATTTAGGATCTTTAAAAATTTTATCAACAGTTATTTCATCTGCTCTAAACTCACTACGTCTGTGTATTAAAGTTACACTTTTACAATAAGCAAGAAGCTGAAATGCTGATTCAAAAGCAGCATTACCTCCACCAACAACTACAACGTCTTGAGAACCAAACATGGGACCATCACATGTTGCACAGTAAGTAATACCCTTATGTTCAAAAATATCTGCATTTATAGCCTCAAGTTTACGTCTACTACTTCCTGTTGAAACTAGTAAAGTTTTACTTTTATATGACTTACCAGATTGAGTGGTGACTTCAATTATATTGTTGTCTTTAATTACTTTTATAACTTTTTCTCCTTCTATTACATCTAAAAATGGGCCCTTATAGTAAAGAATATGATTCTTTAAATTTGAAGCAAGATTTACTCCTGATATTTCAGTAGTTCCTATCCAGTTATAAATAGTATCCGAAACCACAGATTGACCTGCAAATTCATTAGCTAAAATTGCTGTTTTAAGCTGCTTACGAGCTGCATATACTGCTGCTGCTGTACCGGCAGGACCTCCTCCTAATATTATTAAATCATACATAATAGTTTTATTTTATACTAAAAAATTAAAAATCCCAAGTAGGGGTTGGACCGCTGTCAAAATAGCATACTCAATAATATTTTTCCTTATAGAATAAGGCTTATTTTTTGTCAGGGGTTGGACCGCTACTAAGAATATTTTCAAGTGTTTCAAGTTCAATTTTTGAATTTGGTTGGAAAATTTCAATAACATTTTCTGCTGGAACTGCTTCAATTTTATAACCCTGGCTTTGAGCTACTTTAATAAGGTCTGGTAAATAATATTCACCTTGAGCATTTTCATTTCTCAAATTTCCAATGTTTTTCCATAACCAATCTGCATTGAATGCATATAATGCATAATTCATTTCTGTAACTTTTTTCTCTTCTTCATTTGCATCTTTGTATTCAATATTTCTTAGAACGTATCCATTATTATCTCTAATCACTCTTCCTAGTTTATAAACACTAGATCTCCATTCGTCAAAATCAGGTAATTTAACTGTTGCAATTGTCACCACTCCATTACTAACATTATGAACATCAATAAGCCTTTTAATTGTTTCCTTTGAAACTAATGGTTGATCTCCAGAAATAACTATGATTGTTTTATGATCAGAATTAACAAAATCTTTTGCAGACATAACTGCATGACCTGTACCTAATTGCTCAACTTGATGAGCGTACTTATACTTATCACCATAAACATCAAAAATCATTTCTTTTTTATGACCAACAACAATGACTGGATCTACAGACAAAGAAAGATTACTCAAAGTCTCTAGTATGTGACTTAAAAAAGGTTTACCAATAAGAGGAGTTAGAGCCTTAGGTTCATCTGACTCCATTCTTTTCCCTTTTCCTGCTGCTAAAATAATTATTTGTGTACTATTCATATGTTTCCATTAATTAAAAATAAATTACTACTGTAATTTTGTGCGCGGTGAGGAACTCGAATCCCCGGCCTACCCCACGTCAAGGGGTCGCTCTACCAGCTGAGCTAACCGCGCAAAACTTAAAAACTTAAAAACTTAAAAACTTAAAAACTTAAAAACAAAGCGGAAGTGGTGAGATTTGAACTCACGAGGAGCTTTCACCCCTGCCGCTTTTCGAAAGCGGTGCCTTAAACCTCTCAGCCAC
>CAIJZW010000015.1 GCA_903825265.1 uncultured bacterium
TCTTTTTAGATGAATCTATAAGTATTGGTTGAAGCTTACTGAAAACTTCTTCTTCACTCCAATTTTCAGATTTAAGATTTTGTTCCCATTCAAAATAAGAAACAGTTACCCCACCAGAATTTGCTAAAACATCTGGAATAATATGAATCCCTTTCTTGAATAAAATTTCATCCGCTTCAGGTGTAATTGGTCCATTCGCAAGCTCTAAAATTACTTTGGATTTAATTTTATCTGCATTTTCGCTTGTTATCTGATTTTCAAAAGCAGCAGGAATTAATACATCACAATTAATTTCTAGAAGTTCCTCATTTGTTATATCTTTGGCATTTTCAAATGAAAACAAAGAACCTGTTTTCTTTTTATGTTCTATAAGTTTTTCTATGTCTAAACCTTCTTCACTGTATACTCCACCTTTCGAATCTGAAACAGCAATAATAGTATGAGAGGCCTTACTCCAAATAAGAGCTGCATAAGATCCCGCATTTCCAAATCCTTGAATAGCAACTTTACATTTTGAAGGTAAATTTAATTCATCTTTCAACGCTTCAAAAACAAAGAATCCACCTTGAGCTGTCGCGGTACCTCTACCTTGAGATCCACCTTTGCCGATAGACTTCCCTGTTATCACTGCCCCAGTTTTATCTCCAGTTATATTTTGATATTCATCATTCATCCAATCCATTATTTCAGAGGTTGTATTCACATCAGGAGCAGGTACATCTTTCTTTGGTCCTAAAATATCATAAAATTTTTGCATCCATCCACGAGAAAGTCTTTCTAGTTCTCCACTGGATAATTCTTTTGGATTAACTGTTATTCCTCCCTTACCTCCACCCATTGGAATTCCTGCAACTGCACATTTTAGAGTCATCCAAAAAGCGAGAGCCTTCACTTCATTTACTTCTGTATCTTGATGATATCTTATACCCCCTTTGTAAGGACCAAGAGTATTATTGTATTCAACCCTATATCCTTCAAATATTTTTAAAGAACCGTCATCCATTTTTACAGGAATAGAAACCTTTATATCTCTATCTGGTTGACGTAATCGAGATACAAACTCACTATTAAAATTTTTAATCTTTGTAACTTTGTCCAATTGGGACATTGCATTTTGAAAAGGATTTTGCATAATTTTTAAAAATTAAATTAATAATAATACTGCTAATAAACCTCATATATTATATCATTATCTGGAATATTTAAGTCAATTTAACAAATTACCCATCTCTATTGACTTTTATATTAAAATAGTGTATAATACCTTATGTTAATTAAAGATTTATCCTTTTATGATTAAATAGGTTATAATAATAAGGTCGCTTTATTAAAGATAAATTTATTTTAAGTATGGATGAAAACAAAATGTTAGAAATTGCAGAGAAAATTAAAAATAAAACTGCAACACAAGAAGAAGTCGCCTCTTTTACAAAAGAGTTCAGTAAACTTCTTAAAGAAATCAAAGATGATTTAATAACAGAGTAATATTATTAATTTAAATTTTAAAAAAATTTATGATGGAAAAAATTAAAATAAATAAAAACCCAAATACACAACATAAAGAATTAGAACCAAATAATCCACTTGAAGAATTAGAATTAAATGAGTCACTTCAAGAGCTATCTACAACAATAAAAGAATTTGAAAAAATAAATCCAGAAGAAGTAGCTAAAAATCTTGAAAATAACCCAGAAAAAGCAGAAAGAATTCAAATTAAATGGTCTAAAATTGTTCCATATATTGCAGCAATTGGAATAGGAACAGGTATTATGCTATTTTCAAAAGAAAACCCAGATGGAGAGTTAGATTTTATTAATATTAATATAGCAGCTACTATACTTGAGGTCATTAGTATAGTTACTCTTATTAAAACAGTTATGGAAAATCTAATAGAGAAAGAAAAAGAAGGAAAAGGAGGAAAAGACTTACAAAAAATAATAGATAAGTCACATTCATTACAACAAAGAGTTGCTTAAATCTTGTCTCCAATTTTAAAACCCTCACACTAGTGTGAGGGTTTTAAAATTTATTCTTATTTTACTTCTTCTTTAACTTCTCCACTTTTCTCTTCTATCTTCCCTTCTTCTTTGACTACTTCAGTAACTATCGGATTTGATAAAGATTTTAATTTAGCTAATTCACGATACATCATAGCAGTAACAATCATTGCTATAGGATAAGTAATAAAGTATCCAATGAACAAAGCAACAAAACCAAGTATAGCAAATAAACCTATTAAAATACTCTTCCCTAATATCTTCCATCCATTACCATGAGTCATCTCCCATGCTTCCTTCATGCTCTTTCTTGCTCCTTGATTCTTTTCTACTGAAAGATATATAGCTGGAAATAAACGACCAGCGATATAAAGACCTGGAACAATTAATAGAATAAAACCAAACATTGTACAGATAACAACCAAAATACATGTTTTCAAAAGATTCCAATATTGTTCTAATGTGGGTAATGATTCTTTGGTAAATGGATTAAAACCTTTACCATCTAACAGCCCAAGAATTGATCTCGTCCAAACATATGAAATAAAAACACTTATAAGCATTGCAATTAGAGTGATAAGAAAATTCTTATGATGTTTAGGAAAACCTTGACTTAACATTTGAAAAGCACCTGAAACTAAAAGTAATAATATTAATGAAACAAAATGCTCTTTATATAAAACCCAAGCTTCTTTGATTTTTGTACCAACTTTGAATATAAACATCGTAGATAAATATAAATAATAATACATATATTATAACATATGCTATAATCTAATCCATGTCACACAAAACAGAAGGCAACAAGTCAGTAACGTCAGCGCTTTTCGGTAATACTTTTGTAACTATATTAAAGACGATAGTAGCTATTTCTTCTGGCTCCGCTAGTATGTTTGCTGAAAGTGTTCATAGTTTTGCTGATACACTGAATCAATCCCTCTTACTTATCGGACTTAAAAGATCAAAAAGACCCGCAGATGAAATTCGTGGTTATGGCTATGGAATTGAAAGATTCTTCTGGTCTTTGATATCAGCTTGTGGAATTCTATTCATCGGAGCGGGTGTAACAGTCTACCACTCTATAGATTCATTACTTAGTCATAATAGTAATACAATACATGATGTAAATTATTTTACTATTCTAGTATTATGTATTGCTTTCGTTGTTGAAGGGATAACTTTATTTATTGCTTTCAAAGAACTAAGAGGTAATAGAGAATTTTCAAAAAAGATTTTTATTGATGCTGATCCTGTCACTCTTGCTGTTGTCTATGAAGACAGTGCTGCTGTACTTGGTGTATTGGTTGCTTTAACTGCCCAAGCATTAATGTATTTCACAGGGAATAATATTTATGACTCAATTGGAGGAATACTTGTTGGGCTTATACTTGGATTCTTGGCAATCTTACTCATTGTAAAGAATCACCAATATATAATAGGAAAATCTCTAGATGAAAAAGTAACAGAAGAAATAACAGAATTTTTGTTAGAAGATCCTTGTGTTGAAAATATATCAGACTTTAAATCTGTCGCTGTAGATATCAATAAATATAGAATATATGCCACTGTTGAGTGGAACGGCTCCCCTCTTTATGAAGAAATATATGAAGCTGGTGATTTAAAAGAAGAGTTTGATAATATCAAAGATGATTTTAAA
>CAIJZW010000016.1 GCA_903825265.1 uncultured bacterium
AATATGTCTTGTTTTTTAACAAACTTCTCCTCAAATTCCTTCCCACCTTCTAATATAAAGTTTTTAATGTTTTGGGTCATAGTTTATTTCTTATTAATCTTCTTAATGGGGGTGATTAGAACTTCAATAATATTATGTGAACAACTACTTGATGATGGGTATTCATATGGAGTTTCTCTTATTCTTTTATATATAATACTCTTATCTGTATGAGCTTCACAAATACCATCTTGACTACAATTTATTGCCCACGCTTTCACCCCTTTCACTTCTTTTTTAGTTTTCATATAATTTAATGTTTATGATGTGGCTGTGCCTCCGTTCAAAGGTGTCTATAGACTCAAATGTCAAACCCTTGAACTGCGAGGCAGAACCACACCATCTCTTATTTAATAAAACAAATCTCCGATAAATATAATAAGGGGATATGCGACTACTATCCCTATTAAGATAAATAATACCCTCCATAACATTCTCTTGTATTTCTTAATCTGGGCTTTACGCTTGGCAAATTCGCCTTTATAAACAACATGGAAGTCTTTATCAGTTTGACCTTGTTGTATAAATTCTTGCTCGGCATCTAGTCTTGCTAACTCTATCTCTCTTATCCTTTTAACTACTTTTTCTCTATGCTTAAAATACTTATCCATTAAAACTTTTTTTGGTGGTTTAATTGCATACTGTATTCGGCATATTATGTAACTACAAATGCCATTTTCATGCCCACATAAAGGTTTAGGTTCTGTGTTAGGTTCTATTTTTTTGTTTATATATACTCTATTCATATTACTTTTGCATTAATTCTTCTAAATACTCTGTGTGAGATATTTTCTTATCTCGTTTCGCTTCTTCTTGTCTCTTTTTTGATAGAAATTTCTCGTTAGTTTTTTCTTCTACCATTATTGCTTTATATTTTGTTATATTTTGTGGGTTCATAATTAAAATAATGTTTCTTTCTTAGTAATTCGATAACTTTTGAAGCCAAATTCATCTGTGAACGGACTATGTTGTATCTCGTAGCCTAGATATTTACTTTTCCATTGAGGTTTATTTTCTAGATTATGTATTGCTCGACCTGCTTGTGTTAGATATAAATCTCGGACAAAGTATTGTTTGTTTACCCATTGTCCCTCATTTTTCTTTAGGACTTCAAGAACTTTTCCTTCTTGTGTTTCGTTGGGGATGTTCATATTAATAAATTGAATATAATCTAGTTTTAATTGATCCGACCATCGTTGTGGTAGCACTTACCTTACCTTTCATTTCAATTAAACGTTGTCCTTGTGAAGTTCCACCCCACTCTGTCTTTCTATCTGCTACACTTTGTCCTGCTTCTTTACGGGACATAAATATAGCTTTTTCTTTCTCTAATGAGGCGACTTCTATTTTCATGTCTGCCAGTAAACCAGAGAGAGCTAAGTGATAGTTTTCTAGTTGTTGCTTATCAAGATTTTCTTCTCTAACTTTTTTTAGGGCTTCTTCTAATTTCATATTAAAAAGGTGGGTTATCATTCAAGTCTATTCCTGTGTCTGGGTCTACTGCCGTTGTATCTTCGACCTTTGTTTTGTATTCTGGTTGTTTAAAATTCTTATCTGTTGGCTTCCAAGTGTTCAATTCAGCATAACCCTTACCACTTTTTGCTTCTTTTAAATCTACTTTTATAAATCCTCCCACATTTTGATGATCGTTCATAAATTGAGTAAACTTTTTTACATCAAATTCTAAACTTCCTTTAATAAACTTTGGAGCATTTTGTGTTGGTAGTTTAAAATACATTCCGTCTATAAATATCTTATCCATGTTACTTTGTAGGGTCAAACGTTGCCGACTTTTCTTGATAAAATACTTCAAGTTCCTGTTTTTTCTCTGGTATTATAATTTTACTTTTTATTATTTGCCCTCTGATGGTTGTTAGATCTTCCAAAGTCTCTGCTTCTAGTAATGCTTGATGAGCCTTATTAAATGCTTCTTCTGGTGTTAATTTAATTGCTACGTCTACGCTTTCTACTTTTACTTGTTTACCTGCCATATCTTCGTCTTTATCTGTAACTAAACCAAGCAACGATGATAGTGTATATCTTCGTAAGTAAGTTATCGCACTACCCAATACCTGAAAATCATTCATTTTATTTAATTGAACTCCCTGTGGAATTGCTGTATCGCTTTCTATTGTTTCTGCACTTTCAACATGGAATACTACTGTTTTTATATTAGTTCCATTTACTGCTTGATAAAATCCTAGTCCATGTTTCTTTAAAAGAGGGTTTATCATTTCGTATATAGTTTTTAAAGTAGCGTATTTATAATTATATCCATCATCTTCTTTGAATATAACGGGAACTTCTTGTTGAAAATCTGCTATTGCTTTATATATATTTTTCATATTATTCTTCTAATTTATTAATAATTTGTTGTGCTATTGCTTTTGAAGTATTACCATAAGCTAAATTTGCTGTGTCTATTACTTCGTCTTGTAAAACTTCTTTTAAAAATTCTACTTGCTGTTCGTTTAATTCTATTGTTGTCATTATTCCTATTTCCATATTATTCTTCGTTAGTATAACTTTTCATAATTTCATCTATGTCGATCCAACTCATAGATTTATACCATTCTTTAAAATTTATATCACTTTTTTTTTCAAAATCGCTTTCTTTCCAATACC
>CAIJZW010000017.1 GCA_903825265.1 uncultured bacterium
ATTAAATAATTTTGTAATTGATATATTTTGTTTGATAATGTTGTATCTATAATATCATCTCCTATTTCTAATTTTATTCCTCCTAGCAATTTAGGGTTTTCTTCTTTTTCTATTAAAACTTCATTAGCTTGATATTTATCTTTTATGTATTTTTTAATTTCAGACTCTAATTCTTCTTTTAACTTTATACTTGAGCTTATTTTTACTTTTACAATTCCTTTTTCTTTATTTACTATATCCTCTAATGCTTTTAAAATTTCTTTTTTCTTACCTATCAAATTTTTATCTCTCATAAATATAACACTTTTCTCCATAATAGAATCTAAATCACTACCCTCTTTATTATAAGATGATTCGTATATTGCATGAGCTAAATTTTTGATTGATATGTTTGCCATACTTAGTAATAGAATTTAAATTTTCTTTATCTGATCTACAGCTTTCTTTTCAAAAGATTCGTCTTTATGAGATTCTAATAATTTTTCTGTTGCAAGGACCACTAAAGAAACTATTTCCTTTTTTGCTTCTTCTACCATCTTTACTTTTTCAGTTTCTAGGATTTTCTTACCATTAGATATTATTGTTTCAACTTCTTTTTGTGCGATCTCAAGCATCTCAGCCTTTTTATTTTCAGCTTCTTTTTTGCCTTCTTGAAAAATGGTATGAGCTTCGTTACGAGCTTTTGCAACTATATCATTATATTCTTGCTTAGTTTTTTCTAAGATTATGGCATTATTTTTTGCATCTGAAATACCACCTTCTATTGATTTTGTTCTTTCGCCCATAACCTTCTTTAAAGGTTTTAATGCGAAGAAATAAATTAGAAGAAAAACAATACCGAAATTAATTGCTTGAGCAATTAATATTTTCCAGTCTATATGAAATGTGGAAATGAATGAATCCATGGTTAAAATAATTAAGAATTAATAATTTAAATAAGCGAAACAAATTATTTTATGAAAAACTAGTCTGGCCCCTCGTCCTCCCTCATCCGAGGACTTTTTTCAGAATATAATTTGTGTAGCGACACAACAAAACTAAGAAGTTTTACTCCTTACTCCTAGTCATTTGTGATAGAGGCAAACGACTAGATGTAAATAGTAAAACTATTTAATTGAGAATGCTATAACAAGTGCGTAGATAGCGATAGCTTCGGCGAATGCTGATGCTATAAGCATAGGTACGAACACTTTTCCTGAAGCTTCAGGGTTGCGACCAATAGCTTCCATGGCCTTAGCACCAATCATACCGATACCTATACCAGGACCAATAGATCCAAGTCCGATTGCGATTGCTTTTGCGAGTTCTGATGTTTCCATATATTTTATATTATTAATTAATAATGTTTGACCTTTAATTATACAGCTACTTGTTCTTTATGAACATGTTTGCCTTTGCTGTGATTATCCTCGTTTTCATGCTCGTCGTGATCTTGGGATGCAATTGTAAAGTATACAAGGGTTAGGATTGCAAAAATGAATGCCTGTATAAATCCAACAAATATTTCAAGCGCCATGAAAGGTAATGGTAATGCATATGCAAGGATGGCACTCATAGACATAAGTAAGACTTCCCCAGCAAATACGTTACCAAATAATCTGAATGAAAGTGATGCAACTTTTGCAAATTCACCAACAAGCTCTAATATTCCCACAAAGAAAACGATTGGTGCTGAGATAAGAATAGTTGGTTCTTTTCTTACTTTTTTAAATATATCTCCAAGCGCTTTTAGATTAACATATTTGTTAAACATTTTCCATGCTCCTATAGATAGAATACCGAATATATTTGCACCAATAACTGACATGATTCCAAGTGCTAGTGTTGTATTTATATCGGCTGTCCCGCTACGGATAAATGGAATGAAAGCTTTACCGTGTTCTGTTGTTTCTATAATTCCAAACCCTCCAAAAGGTAATATTCCGAGCCAATTATTTATAAGTACAAACATAAAAATAGAAAATGCTAATGGGAAAACTTTTGCAGTTATTTTTTTACTACCAGTTACTTGGTCTGCAAGGTTCATAGCTCCTTCAATAATCATTTCAAAAACATTTTGAATTCCTTTGGGAATTTGTTTAATTTTTATTTTAAGTGAAATAGTTATTATTAAAATAATAATAACTACTATCCATGTTGTAAACAAAGAATTTGTTATAGCAAAAGAGCCTATGTGTCCTATTGGTTCAGCATATAAAGTTGACTCATGCGAGATCTCTTCATGAGTTTCTGCTTGCTCTTTTATTATTTGATTTTGAAGATTATTATTATCGTTCATTATTTTAAATCTTTATCGTATTTCTTTGCAATTTTAACAATAGCAACCATTGAAACTGTGAATGATATAGCAAGGGCTGTAGCTAAAATCCATGGAGCTGTGTTGTATTTATTATCAAAATATTTACCAATTATTAAACTGAATATTACAGGTGTTACTATCCAAACAGAAATCCTTCCAAATATTTTTAGATATTCACTGTTTAATAAAGATTCTTTTTTCTGATTATTGTCATTTTTCATAAAAAGAAAACAGCCCTAAAGCCAGCCACACTATATCAAATAATTGCGATATTTTCAAGTTTTTGCTATATTGATATAGTCCTTTGTTTTGGTTGTATTACTTTGGCTAAATATTGGAACATTTGCGTGTGTAGTTGTTGGTTTGAATGTGTAAATTCTTGCGTGTGTAGTTCAGTGGTAGAACGCTGTCCTGATAAGACAGAGTTCCTTGGTCCGATTCCAAGCACACGCACAATATAATAAAAATCCCCACTCTTGCGAATGGGGATTTTTATTAATAATGAATATTATCTGTTTCCACGGAAACCACCTTGTGGGCGTTCTTCCATAGGACGAGCTTCGTTTACTGTAAGGTTTCTTCCTTCGAAGTCCTTTCCATCAAACATTGAGATAGCTGTAGCTGCATCTGAATCGTTTTCCATTTCAACGAAACCAAAGCCTTTTGAGCGACCTGTCATCTTATCCATAATAATGGTTGCTGAAGCG
>CAIJZW010000018.1 GCA_903825265.1 uncultured bacterium
GTAAGACAAAAAAGTATCGGATGATCCACTTAGTTCGAATCGCTTGCTCCCCGCATCTAAAAAATAGGCTAAAATTAGCCTTTTTTTGTTATATATCGTGGAATAAATACTCTTTAAAATGTTAGATTGTGACTGAAATTATTTAATTAATCATTTTTTAATTACATTTAACCTGTTATAATTAACTCATAAATAATTAATTTTATCTTATGAAATCAAAAGGCATTATTTTTTTATTAGCTTTATCTTTATTAATTCCAATAGCGGTCACTAAGGCTATTACAACTAATAACTTAAAAGGCCGCATCTTGCTTCAAGTAGAGTCTCATGGTGAAGCCTGGTATGTAAATCCTGCAGACGGTCAAAGGTATTACATGGCTGATGGTGATGCCGCTCTTAATATCATGAGAAATCTTAGTTTAGGCATGAGCAACAAAGATATTGAAAAAATGAAAACAGATACCGCTTATAGACAAAAATTTATTGGTAAAATATTGCTTCAAGTAGAATCTCACGGGGAAGCTTATTATATTAGTCCTGATGGACGTTATAACTATTTAAAAGATGGAGCTACCGCTTACGATATAATGACAAAAACAAGTTTAGGCGTTTCTGATGTTAATTTAAACAAGATTACACCAAATGAAATAAAGACTGAATTTCAGACATTATCTCCTGAATTAGCTACGATCACTGATGTAAATAAAATTACACCAAATGAAATAAAGAAAGAATCAGAAACTAAAGATCCTGACTCGGCTACGACTACTGATATAAATACAGTTTTGCCAACTGAGACAAAGAACAAGCCCGAGGTTCCGATTCAGCCTCAACTAAAAATAGAAACCACAGTTCAACCTCAAGCTGAAGTTCAGATTCCAACCCCAACCCCAACCCCAACCCCAACCCCAACCCCAACCCCAACCCCAACCCCAACCCCAACCCCAACCCCAACCCCAACCCCAACCCCAATCACAACTATAATCACAAGTCCGAACCCAACTCCAACCGCAACCATGACAAACACGCAACTTGCAAACTTTGTTCTAACAAATCCGTCTTCTTGTACCTATGATCAAAATTTTAAGTGTTATTCTGATTCTTTGTGTTCCTCCAAGGATAAAGATGTTAAGGGGCGGTGTTTATTATTAGCATATTATAATTTTGGTTATCAAAAAAAATGTAGTACGTTAAATAGTGAATACCCAAATGTTGACTGTGTGCTAACTAGTAGTCTAATTATTCCTGTTGATAGAGACACTCAGACTTTGTACGATGTTAAAAAGATTCAGACTTTATTGAAATTGTATCATGACTTCAACCTTTATAGACATGCTTATCCACAAACTCCATATTATATAACTAGATTATTCTCGATAGAAAAATTACCAGTTGCTACAAAAGGTGTGTCTCCTGTTTGTTCAGAAGATTATAATTATAAATATACTTTCTTTGACAGTGAAAACTATTCATTAACTTATTGTTTAGATAGTGATGTTGGCGCTCTTAAAGCGGGTGTTAATGTTGTCACCCCTCAAAGCTTTCAATAATTAACTTCCTTTTACCATTTATTCTCCGCGATTGACAAAAACATACCAATATAGTATGTTTTTTATTACCTAGATCATTAAAAAATAACCTATAACACAAAACTAGAAATGGAAAAAATTAATATTTTAGTTATTGATGACGACGCTTTAATATCTGACATGATAAAGTTGATAATCAAAAATTATTTATCTGAAAGCTTAATTTGTTCTGTCTTTACTAAAGACAAAGCTTTAAGTATTCTACAAGAACAAGATTTTTCTTTGATAACTTTAGATGGGAATCTTGGAGGCGAAAATCATGGTCGAGATGTTTTAAAACAAATGACTCCAGAACAGGTTAAAAAAACAGTAGTTTGTTCGGGTGAATTTGATTTCGTGATGGAATGTAGTAAAAATGGTATTTCGGCGGTTAATAAAAATAAAGATCTTTTTGAGGTATTTGAAATAATACTTACCTCTAA
>CAIJZW010000019.1 GCA_903825265.1 uncultured bacterium
ATAACTTTTTATTTTTCATATTGTGTTTTAGTATAATTTATATTAATTCGTAATCAATAGTTTTCTTATTCATATCTGCACCTTTAACTTTAAATGAAACTTTGTCTCCTAGTGTATATTTCTTTTGAGTTTTTTGTCCTTTAATACTCATGTATTTTTTATCAAAAGTATAGTAATCATTTTTAAGATCTCTCATTCTTACCATACCTTCACACTTAGTTTCATCTTCTTCTATATACAAGCCCCATTCAGTTACTCCAGTGATGATACCTTTATACTTTTGTCCTACACGTTTAGACATGTATTCTACTTGTTTATATTTGATTGAAGCGCGCTCTGCTTCTGCGGCTTCTTTTTCTTGACTAGATGCTTCTTGACTCATCTCATCATAATCATGCCATCTTTCTTTTGGAATTGGTTTATTCGCCAAGAAATCTTTAAGTAATCTATGAACAATAACATCAGGATATCTTCTGATTGGAGAAGTAAAATGTGTATAGAATTTAAATCCTAGGCCATAGTGTCCAATATTTTTTGTAGAATAGATTGCTTTCGCCATGGTTCTTATAACTGCAGTATGGATGGTTTCGCGAAGGGGATTATTCTCAAGCTTTTTTATAAGCATATTTATTTCTTCTGAGGGGATAAGTCCATCTTTCATTTTCATGTTATATCCTAATTTCTTAAGAAAAGTATATAAATCTTTCATTTTTTCTTTATTTGGCAAATCATGGATTCTATAAAGGAAGATTCCTTTATTCCCAGTTTTTTTATCCATGGACATGTATTCTGCTACTCTACGGTTAGCTAATAGCATAAATTCTTCTACTAGTTTATTTGTATCTTGTCTAGCTTTTGTGTAAACAGATATAGGAACACCATTGTTATCTAATTTGAATTTTACTTCTTCTTGTTCAAGCATTATTGCTCCTTCATCAAATCTTTTTTTAAGTAATTTTTTAGCGATTGAATTTAGAATTGAAAGTTCTTCGAAAAAGACTCCCTTTTTATTATCTAGAATTTGTTGAGCATTTTCATATGTAAATCTTTTGTCAGAATGAATAACACTTTGGCCAAACCATTCATTATAAATTTTACCATTCATATCAAGTTCAAAAACAGCAGAGAAAGTAAGTCTATCAACATTTGGGTTCAAACTACAAAGTCCATTTGATAATTCTTCTGGCAACATTGGGATTGTTCTATCTACTAGATATACGGAAGTTCCTCGATCGCGAGCTTCATCATCTAGAGCAGTTTTTATTTTTACATAATGAGATACATCAGCAATATGAACACCAATCTCATAGTTGTTATTGGGGAGTTTCTTGATTGAAATAGCATCATCAAAATCTTTAGCATCAATAGGGTCGATTGTGAATGTTGTTGTATTTCGCATATCTTTACGATTTTTGAAATCAACTTCTGTTATGCCACGATTTGCAATTTGTATTGCTTCTTCTTCTACTTCAACAGGGAAGTCTTGAGAAAAACCTTTTTCAAGAGCAATGGCTTCCATTTCAGCATTGTGTTCCATTGGCATACCTAGAACTTTCTCAACTTTTCCGATGGGGGCTTTCTTTGGATCTTTCCATTCAGTAATAACTACAAAGACTTTCTGTCCTATTTTTGCTTCATTTAATTTGTCTTCTGGTATTATAATATCGGTATACATTCGAAGATCACTTGGTGCTAAGAAGTAAGTACTATCTTCTTTCTCTATAACACCAGAATATCCTTTTTTTGATCGGCGAAGAATTTCAGATACTTCACCTGTTTGTGTTTTGTCAGATCTTTTAGGATGAAGAAGTATCTTTACTGTATCACCATGACAAGCAGTATGTAGAAAGTTATGATCAATTTCAATAATATCATCAGAGCCTTTAATGCGAATAGTACCTATTCCTTTGTTTGATATAGCAATAGATCCTTCTATATATCTATTTGAAGTAGAATTATTTAGTTTATTTTTCACTAATATCAGTATAGCATATATAGCTAATATTGCCCCGTGCTTATTTTTATTATAATAGTCATTTAAACACAATTCTAAATTTCGTGTTATACAGATACTTGCTCCATTCAAATCTTTATGTTAGTATAACCATACATATGTTAAAGATAAGA
>CAIJZW010000020.1 GCA_903825265.1 uncultured bacterium
AGATTTTTTTCCGTCTCTGTTACAATATTGTCTATATTTATCATAAACATCTCTTGAAGTTATCTCTTCTCCTTCTTTAAACTCTAAACATTCTCCAATGAATCCTTCCACAGAGGAATTTTCCATACGATATTCAGTAAGTAATTTAGTTTGTTCTTTTGTGGTTACGAACTTCTTCATGTCACTTAATTTTTGAGCCCCATCCAACATCCAATTTAATATTCCAGATAACTCTTTTGCTAATAATCCCATTTTAGAACGAAGTTGAGTATTTGGATTATTTCTAAAATTATTAAGAAATTCTATAACACAAATTCTTCTTTCAGTAGCAGTGGAGCTATCATCAATTCGTGGCATATTATTTACAGCGAAAACGAATTTACATTGTGGTCTAAAATCAAATTGATCTTTATATTTCATGTCAATAGTAATTGGTTCTCCAGAGATAAGTTTCTTTAATTTACTACTCTGGTAATAATTTCCTGCAACTTCTTCAATAATATTTAATCTTTTTCCAATCAACCCTTTTAACCCATATTGTCCATATAAACTTTCTAAATCTATATGTGAAGTAGAATTATCTCCAATAACCATTGCAATAGTATCAATAAAAGTAGACTTACCATTTCCACCATCACCAACTAAAAATAATGCTCTATCATACAACATAGATGAGGATAAAATATATCCAGAATATTGTTGTAATAGTAAAGTTTTTTCTTCTTTTTCATTTCCTTCCATCCAAGCATCCATACAACTATCCCAAGTTGGACAAGTAGCATTTTCATCGTATATCATAGGTGATTGAATCAATGAAACGAAGTCTGGAGTATGAGGTTTTAATACTCGAGTGTAAATATTTAGTAAACCATTTTTTACATTTAGAATTTGTCCACCATCTTCTGATAGTTTTAAGTTTGGAATTATTGATAATAAACAAGCCACCTTATCGGCTACACTTTTTTTAGTTCTATATCCCCAAAGCATATCTTCATATAGTCCAATGTAAACTAAATCGTTTACTTCTTGATCACTCATCATTTTATAAACTCCATTCTCGTAATTAAATATTATTCCTATTTCATTTTTTCTTATGTATGGATATTTTGCCAATATCTCGTATTCGTAATTTGAGTATCGTGTTTTGTCTAATTCTTTTCTATCTTTCTGAACTGCTGTATATGCTTCTTGAATCTTTCTCTGCTCCTCCGCATCCATATTGTGAGATATAATTTCATTCTTATACGAGAATACATATCCCGAGCTATAAGCACTATTGATCGTGGTCAATATCTCTTGACTACCACCACGCTCTTTTTCTATCCCATGCCAACCTACTTCGGATATTTGATCAATCGCTTTTTTCTTACTCCACCCAGCTTGTCTCATTAATGAAGCGGTGATCAATAATGCTTGATTCCTTTGTCCCTCACCTATGGGTAATGTCCCCACCATCCCGGATACCAACTTTTTGAATGAAGGTCTTTCTTCAATAGGATATTTTTGATTTACCCGACTAAAAAAGTCTTTCTTTTCTGCTTCTGCATATTTTAAAATCTTATCATTATTTGGTAGTGCTTCGTATTTAGTTATCTCTTTCTCTTTGACTGGAAATGCCTCTTCCATTTGATCCATCGAATAAGTATTTGCGAATTTTTTATAGCATCCTTTTATTTTAAATTCTCCTTTGGTCTTCTTCCAGTATATAGTATTTGGAACTCGTAATATTCTAGTCAAATCTTTAACCTGCTTATCTGCTTCCGGTATAGTATCAACGATACTCTGCTCAATTCTTTCCCAACGAGCTACTATCTCATTCCAGTCATTCTCATTTTCTTCTTTAAATATTACTTCATCTAATACCCAGTAGAAATGAAACCCATTAAATGTTTCAATTATAAATGTTGGATCTAAAATATCTTTAATCTTTTTAATTTCTTCTTCGGACAACTTCTTGTC
>CAIJZW010000021.1 GCA_903825265.1 uncultured bacterium
AAATATATGACAAGAGTTAAAAGAGGAACAATAAAGAATAAACACAGAAAGAATATCCTTGCACAAACAAAGGGTTTCCGTTTCGGACGTAGTACAAAGAAAGCTCAAGCTAAAGACGCACTAAGACACGCAGGAGCATATTCATTCGCTCACCGTAAAGATAAAAAGGCAGACGCAAGAAGTCTATGGACAACACGCATCAATGCTGCAATTAGACCATTTGAAATGTCATACAGTAGATTCATAGATGGACTTAAAAAGAAGAATATTGAAGTAGATCGTAAAATTCTATCAGATATAGCCTCAAATAATCCAGAAACATTCGCTAGAATCGTAAAAAGTATATAAAAATAAAACCCCTTAAAGGGGTTTTATTTTTATATACTTTAACAATCTAAGGTTATTTGCTCTCCGGAAACTGGAACATAAGCATTTACACTAAGATTATCTTTTAACTTTTGAGCTAAGAACATTGAAGCCTTAGGTTCTCCCATTAATAAGAATACTTTCTTTACTGTTTTCGCTGTATCACTTACAAATTCAACAAGATGATCAGAGTCTTTATGGCCAGAATATCCACTTATAATCTCTATATGAGCTTTTACGTGAACATCTTCACCCATAATATGAAGCTTTTTAACACCACTTTCGATAGATCTACCTAATGTACCAACAGATTGATATCCAATAAGAAGAAGAGTATTAATTGCGGAAGGAAGATAATTCTTTTCATGATGAAGTATTCGTCCTCCATTCGACATACCACTACCAGCCATTACAATCTTCGGAGAAGGAGCACTTAAAATAGCTTTCGACTCTTCTGTTTCTTCTGTCATTTTAAGACCAATAAAATTAAAGATATCATCTCCCCCATTTATTATCTTAAGAGCTGTAGGGTTGAAATACTTTTCATATTTACGATAAATAGCAGTAAGTTTAATGGCCAAAGGCGAATCAAGGAATATTGGCATGTGTGGAATAAGATTATTCTCAACTAATGAGTCTATTTCATAAAGTAACTCCTGTGTACGCTCTAAAGAAAAAGTTGGAATCATAAGCACACCCTTTCTATTATAATTTTCATTTATAATTTCTTGTAATTTTTTCTTTCTAAGATCACGCTCTTCATGATTTCTATCTCCATAACAAGATTCCATAAACAGATAATCTGCATCTGTTATTGCTTCTGTATCTCTTAAAAGTGGTGATGGTGAATTACCAAGATCTCCAGTAAAAACAATTTTTTTATGATTATATACAATTTCTAACATTCCTGAGCCTAGTATATGACCTGCATCTTTATAAGAAAATTGAAAACCATGATCTACGTTTAACTTTTGACCGTATTCAAGTGTTTCCCATAGACTCAAAGCCTTTTTTATATTCTCAGGGGTGTAAATCTCTGCAAGATTATTATCCACATCACGAGAAAGGAGATGTGCTGTATCAGCAAGCATTACTTCTGTTATTTCTTTAGTTGGAATAGTTGATACAATCTTACCTTTAAAACCTTCATGTATAAGCTTAGGAATACGGCCTATATGATCTATATGCCCATGTGTAATAAAAAGGATATCAATAGAAGAAGCATCATATGAGAATTTTTCCCAGTTAATATCATCTGCAAGTTTTTCTCCTTGTATCAAGCCACAATCGACTAAAAATTTCTTTCCATTCCCCTCTATTAAAAAATTAGCACCCGTAACAGTGCCGGCACCAGAACAAAATGTAATCTTTAGTTTTGTATCATTGTCCATATGATTCTATTATACATGATAAATAAATAAAATCGAAACAATCTTTTAAAATGGACGCGCGCAAGCCTGTCGAGGCGAGCAATGAAGAAATTTTCAGCAGAAAATTATCTGGACCATTTTAAAAGATTACTTCGATTTTATACCAGCGGTTGGACCTCCCCCGTAGAGGTACAACCGCTAACCGATGCCTAAAATAAAAAAAATCCTTTCAAATAAA
>CAIJZW010000022.1 GCA_903825265.1 uncultured bacterium
ATAAACCTGATGTTGATTTTGCATTGGATAAATTCGAAGAATTATGGGCCAAGGGCGTGGATGTATCAGCAGAATACGTTGAAACTATCAACTCAAAGACTTGGCTTAATGATGAGATAACACCTTATCAATTATATTTGAAATTTCTTTATGAATATTTTAATGAAGAAATAAATGCAGAAGAGCATATTGATACTGATGACTGGCCAGAGAATTATATGAAGCTTGATTATCAAATAGATGCCGTTGCTAAAATTAGAAAGATTGTAGAAGAATACAAAGGGATATTTATATCTGATGTTGTAGGTCTAGGCAAGACATATATCGCCGCAATGTATGCCAAAACTATTTCTAAAAGGAAGTTGGTTCTTTGCCCGCCGCCAATTATGGATAACTGGAAAGCTGCATTTAGAGATTTTAGCGTAACAAAATATGAAATCGAATCTATTGGAATGCTCCATAAAATTGTAGAGAAAATAAAAAAAACCGGTGAAAATGAATATGATTATATATTTATCGATGAGGCTCATAGATTTAGAAACGAAGGCACTACTCAGTATGAAATGCTAAAAAGAATTTGCCATGAGAAAAAAGTAATTTTAATAAGTGCAACCCCTTTGAACAATTCATTCTATGATTTTTATTCCTTGATAACACTATTCCAAAAACCAAATGATAGTGATATTCCGGGCATTGGTAAAAACCTTAAAGCATTTTTTGCCTCTAAGAGACAGTATTTAATTGACATTGGAAAAGAATGCAAAACAAAAGATGATCCTGTTTATATAAATGCCGTCAAAAATGTTTCAAAAGAAGTCAGAGACAAGATCTTAAGTCCAATCATGATTAGAAGAACAAGGACAGACATAAAAAAGTATTTTGAAAAAGATATGAAAAAACAAGGATTATTTTTCCCAGAGGTCGCACCTCCTGAAAAAATAGTTTATGAATTTGATAATAAAACAAATGGCGTATTTGAAGATACTATTGAGGTCATAAAAACTTTAACATATGCTAGATATGCTCCCTTAAGCTATTTAAGTGAAGGTGCACAACTTCTAAAAAATGAAACACAGTACGAAGTTAACTTAAAAGGCTTTATGAAAAGTCGCCTTGTGAAAAGACTCGAGAGCTCTAAACACGCGTTCCAAATGACTCTCCAACGGTCCATCGAATCACATGAAAAGTTCATAAACATGTATAACTCTGGGATGGTCTACATAAGCAAGGACGTTAATGTATTTGATTATATAGACAGCGATAATACAGATATCTTGGATAATTTATTAGATGGCAAAAATGGCAAAAAACTTGATAAGCATCCATCCAATGACTTCAGGGATGAGTTTATAATAAACCTAAAAGGAGACTTAGAATTACTCAAAGATATTCTTCAGAAATGGAGAAGTATTGAGAAGGATTTTAAACAAGAGAAATTTTTATCTGAACTACAAAGCAATAAGTTGTTAAAAAACAATAAGCTGGTCATCTTTACCGAATCAAAAGAAACCGGCGAAGATTTGTACGAAGCCTTAGATAAAATTTATGATGGTAGCGTGATCTTCTATTCTTCAGCTCAAAGTGAAACCATTAGACTTAAAATAAAAGATAACTTTGATCCTAATATTAAAACTCAAGACGATGATATAAGAATATTAATCACAACAGATGTCCTTGCGGAAGGTATAAACTTACACCGCTCTAATGTTATTATAAATTATGATCTCCCTTGGAATCCAACAAGAGTCTTGCAAAGAGTTGGCCGTGTTAACCGTGTCGGGACTAAGCATAAACGAATTCATATTTTTAACTTCTTTCCAACCGCAGAAACCGACGAACAACTTGGTCTAGAAAACAACATCATTGCCAAGATACAAGCCTTTCATAATGCCCTCGGTGAAGATGCACAATACCTAAGTGATACGGAAGAGTTTACATCTTATAATTTACGTGGTGCACAGACGTATAAGAACTTAAACTCTACTGATGTTTTATCAGAACAAGAAGATGAAAACATTGAATTAAAATATTTATCAATAATAA
>CAIJZW010000023.1 GCA_903825265.1 uncultured bacterium
AAATGTTAATAATTTTTTAATTTTTTTTAAATTATTTAGTTATGGAAAATGAAAAGAATTATATTATAAATACCACATTAGGTATTTATAATTTTATTAAAAATTTGTTAGATCTACCTGTAATAACTCAGGAGGATCTAAAGAAGGACAATATCCTTCTTGAATCTCAAAAAAAATTTGAGTCCATCAAACTGATGGCTCAAGAAAATATTTTTTATGGAGAAGAATTTGTTAAATTAGACAGATTCTTTTCTAAATAATTAAAAAGAGCGAAACTAGTTTCGCTCTTTTTTTTAATCAAAAAGACAAAACAGACTTTCATTTTGTTCTATCATTTCTTTTATTTCCTGTAAATTTTCTTCATTTACAATGTTAAAGCTTCCTGATCTGATATTTTTTTCTATATCAGATATTACCCTTTCTGCTGACATAATTTACTTTTTAAATTAAACAAAAAAATACTTTCTTAATATAATAACATAAATAAAACAACTGTAATCACAAAGATTACAGTTGTTTAAATATTTTAATTTAACCTTTTACTTAAAAAATGATTTTTTATGTCATTTTCTATTTTTTCTACTTCGTCATCTGTTAAACCAACACGGCTCTTAACGACGGAAAGAATTTGATTCGCAATTTCTTTGCTTTCAAACCCTTTATCTATAACCCAATATAACTTCGGTGATTCATTTGCATAATATATTTTTGCAAATGAAAAAAAGAGGTTGAAATAAAGAAACTTTTCTTTATTATTAACATCAGCAATAATACATTCTTTTACTTTTTCCATAAAAAATATTTTTAAATGAAACAATTTATTTAATTTTAACACAAAAAGATAAAAATAAATACAAATTATAAGGCAATCGTTTGATTTAAGTCCCCTATATAGTAATCATTCAACATATTTTTTGCTCTAGATGAGTGTCCTCTACCACTTGTTGAATCAGTCGCATAAGGATCTTTTGTCATGTAAGCATTAGTTGCATCTGTTCCACAAGTAGGAGCCATAGTGCTATTCCCTCCTGGGTGTGACCCAAAAAAGCTTGTAATATCATAGACTTTACCACTTATAAGCATAAAACAATCTGTCTCGCTATTATGCTTAGAAATTTCATTCATGTTCAAAGTCATAGTTTTATTTGAAGGAGTAATTTTAGTGGTGCTTGTATTAGTACTACTAGTAACATTTTGTACTGTCTTTGCTTTAAACAAAGATGATTTACTAGTTTTATTATCCTGATAAAAGACTAAACCCGCAGTAAGAATAGAAGTAAGCACTACTCCAAATATAAATAAAGATATTGTTGATATTTTTTTCATATAATTATAGTTATATAATATTTTTAAAAGTTAAAGTTTTCGTAATGAATTTTCTTAACATCGACACCTAACAGAACAAATTGTTCTTTCAAGCTCTCCATCAAAACTGGAGGTCCACAAAAGAAAATATCTTTATCTTTTAAACCATTACTTAAGTTTACAATTGACTCCCCATTTATATAACCATTATCTTTTGTACTCCATAATTTAAATTTAAAATTAAAATTCTTCTGTGAAATCTCATTAAATTCTTTCACATAAACAGCTTCTATCGTATCTTTAACCGTGTAGTAGAAATTAATATTATAACTATCATCTAAATCATTTGCCATACTAAAAAATGGAGTTACTCCTATTCCTCCAGCAACCCAAATCTGATTCTTATTTAAAATATTTTTATAAGAAAAATTACCATAAGGTCCATCAACAATAACACTGTCCCCTTCTTTTAAGTTTTTTAATAAACTCGTATAGTCTCCAAGATTTTTAACTGTTATTTTTAAATTATTATCTTTACTTGATGATGATATAGAAAATGGATGAGATTCCGAACTAACATTACTACTTATAAAACTAAAAAAAGCAAACTGACCGGGAATAAAAGATAAAACTTTCCCTAGTGGTTCCATTTCAATTTCTACAATATCCTGATTCAGCTGTTTGACATTTTTAACTCTAAAATTAAGTTTTTTCTTAAAATTACTCAGGAAAACCTGCCTAATACTTACGAGTAAGCCTATAATTGCTAAAGATAGAATATAAAACGCAAGAAAATGATTCCTTGATACATCACTAGAAATCATAAGGGTATGAATTATAGCAAAGATAAATGCTATAGTCATACCCTTATGAGATATTTTCCATATATTGTATTTCAACTTAATATAAAAAGTAGTACTAATAAGAATAATCATTAAGGAAAGAGAAATAATACCCCAAGTTATAGGCATATCAGTAAACGGAACGAAGAACAAAGCCGCTGTACTTGTAGATATTAAAATGTATTTAACAACGAGAAAAAGTGGGTGAAATAACAAAAAAGAAAAAGATATGGAGCCTATTTTACTATGATTAACATACACTTTATCTAATCCTTTAAAATATCTATCTAGAAATTTAAACCTTCCTGCAAGAATAAGATTAATAGAAAATAGTGTCATGCCAATTAAGCCTAGAATCTGACCCACACTTGTAGTTATAGAATTTATATCTGCAAATCTTAAAGATAAAGGCATCATAAAAGACCAAATAACAACAGGTATAATAGATAGCACAATAATTATATTCATGTCCACATGATAACATATTATTTATTCCTTTTCTAAAAAATGTTATTCTGTATAAATGGAAAATAAACCAAAACTTACAGTTTCTGGATATAGAGGAATATGGGGGGAAAGTTTAACCCCTAATATCGTAGAAAAATACATTGAAGCTTTTATAAAATTTGTAAAAGAAAATATTAAAGAA
>CAIJZW010000024.1 GCA_903825265.1 uncultured bacterium
ATAAGTATCCAGCATCTGCAAAAGATTTTGGTGATATAGTTGAAAAAGGATTGGAGGTTGGCACATGGATAAGCATCAAAAAGTAAAAGGAAAGCAAGATTATTTATCATTTATTCATAGATCAAAATATGTTATTCGTGAAGGCATATTTTATGTTGGAGATAATCGAGAGTATGAAGTTATAATTAAAGACTTAAAAAGAAACGATCTTTTGGAAGACGAAACTCAAAAACTTATAAAAATATTTTTTAACGATTTAAGAGAGCATAACTTAGAAGACATCTTTGTAAAAGGGGCAGATAAGTTTGTAGTTACTATTCTTAATAGGAGGGTTTTGATTAGGAAATCAAGTTATGCTAATGTTAAAGAAAAACAGATATTGAAAAAAATAAATTAAGAATAAGGAATTGAATTATGTATATAAGCCTTCACAACCATACGGATAACTCGTTACTTGACGGATATTCTAAACCAGAAGATTTAATGGCTAGGGCCAAGACTCTTGGTATGCCAGGTATTGCTATAACAGACCATGGAAACCTACAAGGCATTATTGATTTTTATGCTCAAGGCAAAGAATATGGGGTTAAGCCTATTATAGGAATAGAAGCATATATATGCGATAATATGCTATTTAAAGGCGTAGATAAATTCGATAAGAACTACTATCATATAATTATTTTAGCAAAGAATAATGTTGGTTTAGAAAATATTAAAAAAATATCGACTGAGGCTTTTATTGAAGGAAGATATTATAAACCACGTATTGATTTTAATTTACTTAAAAAACACAAAGAGGGATTAATTGTTACAACTGCATGCATGGAGGGTGAAATCCCTCAAGCAATTCTTAGATTAGAGCAGTATAAGACAACATTAATCCATTGTGTTGATGTTGATATTAAGGCAGAATTAGTTAAAACAATTGCAGAAACAGAACGCTATATTAATGACTTAATTGAAAAATACAAAGATATCTTTAATGATGATTTTTATTTTGAGGTAATGGATCATGGATTTAAAAGAGATATGCAAATTCTTGTTGGAGAAAAAGAAGGCATAATTAATGTCGATTGTTATCCAGAAAGAGTAGTTAGATCATATCTAGAAGAATATTCTAAAAAGCACTCTATTAAAATAATAGCAACAAACGATACTCATTATCCAACAAAAGAAGATAAGTATTATCACGACATATTACTTTGCATTCAGATCAAAAAAACACTAAGTGATCCAACCAGGATGACCTATGATGGCGATTATCATTTAAAAACAGAAGAAGAGATGCTTCAAGTGTTTCCTAAAGAATATCTTGATAACACTATGGAAATATTTAACAAGTGCGACGTTACAATGCAGTTAAATAAAACAATTAATCTTAACTTCCCTAATGTTCAGGCGATTAAAGATATTAATGCTTATTTAAAAGAGCTTTCATATAATAAGTTAAAATTTCTAAATAAACCACAAGCGTATTTTGATCGGCTTGACCATGAACTCAGCGTTATTTCTAGCAAGGGATTTTCTGAGTATTTTTATATAGTTGCTGACTATGTTAATTGGGCGAAAAACAACGGAATAGTTGTAGGCCCTGGGCGTGGATCTGCCGCTGGATCACTGCTATCCTATTTGTTAGGAATAACCACTATTGATCCGATTCAGTATAATCTTAAATTTTCTCGCTTTTTAAACGCTGGTCGTGTCTCTTATCCAGATATAGATACTGATTTTGAAGATGTCGGTAGAGAAAAAGTAATTGAATATATTGTTAAAAAATATGGAGAAGACCATGTTATCCGTGTAAATACAGTTGGAGTTATGAAAGAAAAAGGAGCACTTAAGGGTGTTGCTAGAGCATTAGATGTTCCTTATGTGATTAGTAATGTGATAACTGCAGCAATGGATCGAGAAGACTCAAAAGAAATAGATCGTCTTAAGTTGCAGTATTCTAAGCTTTTTGAAACATACCCTAAGCTTGTTGGTATTAAAAAACAAATAGGCTTGCATGCTGCTGGTTTTGCAATC
>CAIJZW010000025.1 GCA_903825265.1 uncultured bacterium
AGTATTAATAAATGATATAAAATATGAAAGTATACGTATAGCTTCTAGAGAATTGGGTGTTCAATCAGATACAATATCGCGCCGTATAAAAAGAGGGTTGCTGGGATATAGTTTAATTTAAAAATAATAAAAAAATTTAAATTCATATAAAAAGAGAGCTTAACCACGGCTCTCTCTTTCTAAATAATTATAAAGATTTTTTGTTCTTCTTTATTTTTGATTCACTTTTCTTCTCCTTTTTCTTCATTTTGTGTTTAAACCAGAATACCCCAGTGTTAATACCACACTCGAAATAATTGAAATGATGTTCGATGTCAACTTCAAGCTTACCATATTTTATTATCTCTTTATAGAAAACATGATCCGTATATAAACGAATCAAGTTAAGTTGTTTGGGCTCCTCATATAAAAAATATAATTCTTTTTCTCTCCGTTCTATTCCTTTAAAATCACAATTGGTATAACCCTCGGAGATAAAATGATCTCTTATTGCTTCTGGACTACTTCTCATTACAGCCTCCTCAATATATTTTTTAGTAGCAAGATGTTAGATATTAAGATCGTTCGATGGTCGAAATATCTTTGGTCCTTAATTTTATTTTCATACTCTTTTTCTAACTTTTCTAAGTCTTTGTCACAACTATCATACATGTTCTTAAATTTGTTATATCTCGGTTGAGAATACATCTTCACCCCCCTCCTATTTTTTTATTTTTCTCACTCTTTCTGCAAAATCAGGATCTCTTTCTTTTGCACAATCTAGCCTACAACAGAACATGTTATATGAAATACCGAGAAGGTAAGCTGCCTCTTGAATATCGCCTTTTGATTTCTCTAATACAGAGAGCATATAGCTTTTATTTGTTTCATCCAGATTCCTCATTATTATTAATTTTCTATCATTATTGATTTTTTCTTCTTCCGATATAACGATTTTTATTTCTACCCCTTTTCTCTTATTAACCAAGAGAAAGTAACGTTCTTCATCAATCCTTACCAACTACCCATCTTCACTTATTAATCTTACATCTTTCTCTTTCATTTACCCCCACCCCTTGTTTTATTTTTCTTCTTCTCTTCTCCTTCTCCAATCTTCATCTTCTTCTCTTCTACGTTCTTCTTCTTCTCTTCTGTCATCATCTATTCTTCTTCGGTCTTCTTCTCTTCTCCTTCTCCAATCTTCTTCGTCTTCTCTTCTACGGGCTTCGTATATTCTTCTCCGGTCTTCGTCTATTCTTCGGTCTTCTTCTCTTCTCCTTCTCCAGTCTTCGTCTTCTTCTCTTCTACGTTCTTTTTCTCTTCTTCTTCTCTCATCATCATCATCGTCTTTACGTTTACGTTCTTCTTGACGACGATAAGCCTCTTCACTTTCTCTACCCATTTTATTCCTCTAGTTTTTAAAAGTTTATATTCTCTCTGTTCAAAATTTAATATATATAACTAAAAAAAAGAGCTTTTTAAGGCTCTCTTTTTTTATTATTTTGTGTTACATAATTTTTACCAAGTTTAATGAGACTTTCTTCTAGAGCGGCCTTCAAATTGTTTTTGTAAAACGGCCGGTATTTTTTAACCCAGTATTCAGCATAGATGAGAGCTTGAACATCATACTCATCTGCTACCAGCCTTTCATAAGCATAGAACATCAGCGGAATTTCATTGATGTTCCCCAATATTTCTCTATCTTTATCAGAAAATATTTTACCATCGCAGAATTTCTTAATTTCACCCTTCGTTATACCGCATACCCACGAAGTTAGCGAAACTAAGCTAATTAAAGCCGTACAGATACAGAATTCCATTGTTGTTGTTTTTCTTCTTTCACTTTCTTTAATAAAATATTCATCTTTTTTTCTTTCTTGTTCAATTAAATTCTGAAAGTTTTTCCGGTGATAGTACATGTCATTTTCGATACTCATTTTATTCCTCCGAGATTAAAGGTTGGTAATTTCTCCTCATTCAAAATTCAATATATATAGTTAAAAAACATTGGAAATAAACATATTCATACTGGACAAAAGTATAAAATAAAAGATCTTTTAAATTTTTAAGGAATGATAAAATGACTAGAAAACAAATATTTAAAAAAATGAATGATGATTATGCAAAGCCAAGAGCCATAAATATTGAAAGATTCACATTCCCCTGTGATTTTAGTACTATGAATATAAACTCAAATTTAACTTCAAGTTGTTATTATAGTGCAAACTTATGTTCTTCTGGATATAGTGTGGCAAATAATTTTGACATAAAAAGAAACGGGGGTAGATAAATAACCCCCGTTTCTTTTTTAGAACAATCCACCGCGAGCGAATTTCTCGCGAAGACCAATTTTGTATCCGAAACCAAATAACTCGTATGTAGCATGTTTTATGATATACCGAATAGCTTCGTCTATACCGTAGTTCATGGCCATGTCTGACGACATGGCAGTTGTTTTACCGGTCCTCGTGTCTACCATCTTTAACGACACGAAGTTATTCTTGCTGACGTTGTCGAATACAAAGCTAGGGTAAATCAAAATTTGAATATTCTTAAGTTTCCCAAACTCGACCAACGTCTTAGCGTCGGTCATACCACTATCCTGGAGCTTGAACTCTTCCAGGATAGAGTCAAGATCAATTCGCTCAATTATAGAATAATTGAGCTTATACTTCTTAATTATTTCCATTGTATATGACGCAATCGCGCCATATACTGCTTCTCCCTGAGGAGCACTCATGCTCCTCGCTGAAGATATAGGGAGAATCGCGATATTTTCCGGCTCTGGTACTTCCACCGGAAAACTTACTGGTTTCACCGAACTGCACCCTAACGTCATGGTGATAAGTACCAATAATATTCTAAACATTTACGCCCCCTTATTCAAACTGCATGTCATGTGACTTAAAAAAGTCCCATGTACCTCACTCTTCACAAGTGTATATATATAATAGAAAATGACCAAAAAAATGAGGTATTTTCAACCCCATTTTCTTTATTTCACTTGTTGTTCAATAAAGCATTATTGGGTGCAACTATATCATCATCAATTTTCTAAGATCGAAATTATCGAGCAAAGCTTGGCATCCATCCAATCGTCTGCCGATATCTCCCGGTTTGCCGAACTCATGTATTTTCTTCTAGAATAAATGGCATCGACTAGCTCTTGGAGTTTAACACTCAACTCTGATGTGGATTCACTCACATCAGTGAAAAATATAACATCTTCAAGATCTAACTCTTTCTTCGTATTACCCATCCCAGTCCATGCCCCTTTTCTTTCGGCATAAACCCCCACCTCGATACTATGTTCTTTTGTGAATGATATCACCGAGATTCGAATTTCCCCTAATGTGCAGTCGGCACAATCATACTCAACTCCTCTTCCATCTTCGAAAACCCAGTTTAAAACCCCCGATCTCGTTTTATCTGTGATGAGATCGATGAGCTTGAACGATTTCTCTTTTTCGTACATTGTTACTCCTTTGTTTTATAAAGAAACATCCATGTAACCCAGATCGCTAAAGCGATCATTTTAAGTTTTATAGATAAACAACCACAGATTAAATACCACTAGGGATACCAAAACGAGTACTTTTACAACCAATAATAGAGACACGTTTTACCTCATTATTTTTTGTTAATTTTTATTCCACATATTTAACGCAAATAAGATCATAATACCCAAAATTATAAAAATTACCATCTCTGCTGGTACCATAATATCGCCCCCATTATTAAAACCAGAACATATAGTAACACTGCCCAATTACTACACCCACCCCCAGAATGATAACAATGACAGCAACGATTTCGACTCCCCACCTTTTCATTTTTCAATCCTCCTTGATAAACATTAAAGTCATCCCCATACCCGCAACAAATCCATATAACAAGGTTGCTGCGTAAGGGTGTTTATAAACCAAAAAGGTCCCTACTACGCTTAAAACAAGAATTATTCCTCCGACAATTCTTACGACCAATTTCATTTTATTTCCTCCCCACTATAAATATGAAATATAAAACCGGATAAACATAAAGAAGAATACTCAATATTTAATATATATAACTGAAAGGAATCAAATGGTAGATCCTCATACCTTGATTGCGATATTTCCATCGTCTGATATAAACGGATATTTAAAAGGTAAAAAATGTATAAA
>CAIJZW010000026.1 GCA_903825265.1 uncultured bacterium
AAAAAAGAATACGAAGATATGCTCTTATTGAATATTGGACAAAATACAAGTCTTCCGGATATAACTTATATCCCAAAAAATCTAACAGAAATTAGTTCATCTTTATCTACAAAAAGAGGTATTTGTCTTATAAAAAAAACAGCTGATAATTTTGAGAACATGATCAAACAAGCAAAAGAAGATGGCTACACAATAAAAGCAAGTTCTGGTTTTAGAAGTTATGAATATCAGAAAACTTTATTTTCTAATGCAATAAAAGATGATGAAGAAAATGCTGTAATATCAATAGCAAAACCTGGATATTCTGAACATCAACTTGGAACAGCAATAGATCTTACAGGGTCTTCAATAAATTATGATTCTGCTGTTAGTATTTTTGATAAAACACCTGAAGATACTTGGCTTAAAAATAACGCCTACCTCTATGGATTTATTCAAAGCTATCCATATGATAAAGAAAATATAACAGGATATAAATCTGAACCATGGCATTATCGTTATGTAGGGATAGAAAAAGCAAAAGAAATAACAAATAGCAAACAAACAATAACTGAATTTTTAAAAAACGAGTAAGATATTATTATTACTCGTTTTTTAAAATTATTTAAATATTTTACTTTGCATAGATACTTGCATCTTCGAGACGAATAGATAGAAGTTTAGAAGCACCCTCAGAACTCATAGTAACTCCATATAAGACTTGAGCACGAGACATAGTTTCTCTATTATGTGTCACCACAATAAGTTGTGAATATTTAGACAAATTCTCAAGCATATTACCGTATTTACGAGAATTAGCTTCATCTAAAGCTGCATCTGTCTCATCTAAAACTAGAAATGGTGGTGGATTTACTTGAGATACAGCAAAGAGAAGTGCAATAGAAGTGAGAGATCTTTCTCCTCCTGAAAGCATATGAAGATCTTTCACTTTCTTCTGTGGTAATGTTACATTTATTTCTATCCCTCTTTCAAAACCAAGATCATTACCTTCTTCTTCCTCACCACTTTCTTCTCCCCCTTCATCTTCTATTGAAACAGATTCATCATTCTTCTTTGATTTTTTGTGTTCCATTGTAATAGAAAGAAAAGCAGACCCACCGCCAAACATAAGAGCGAAAAATTCTTGGAATTGCTTATTTATTTTTTCTACTCCACTTTTAAATTCTTTATCTAAAGTTTCTTTTAATTCTTGAATGAGCAAACGAAGTGATTCAATACTCTTATTCAAATCTTCTAACTCACGAGTAAGAAAAACATCACGCTCCATTGTATCTTCATATTCTTTCATTATTTCCGAAGCATTTCCACTTCCAGAATCTTCAAGTTTTATTTTGATACGTTCAATTTTACGACGAAGTTCTTCTTGAGTGCTTCTTATTATTTCTCCATCTATTTTTATTTGAGCATAGGCAATAACTTCTCTACCAATAAGAACAGCTCCTTCGGAAAGTTCCATCTCAAAAGCAGTTTTAATCTGAGATAATCTTTCTTCTTGAAAACTTAAAGAATGTAAAGATGAAACAACCTCATTCTTATCACGAAGAAAATCATACAAAATACGCTCATTATCACGCAAAACAGATTGAGACTCTTTCTCTTTGTCTTTAAGTTCATTAATAATATTAATTATCTTTAACTCTTCTTCTTTAATATCTGCAATTTTAGACAAAATACCTTCTTTCTCTTTTTGCATTTCTTTATATTCGATATTGTCAGCCAAAATAGGCACTTCTACTTTATCTGCCGATGCACTATGAGTAAATTCTGCTAATTTTATTTTGATACTCTTTAAAATATTAATAATACTAGAAATATCTTCCTCTTTTATGGCTTCGTCAATTTTTATTTCTAAATCTTCTACTAAGGTTTTCCAATCAGATTCTTTTATTATGCGTTCCTTTATATCTGGAATCTTTGAAAATTGTCTTTCTATTCCTTCAAGAATACCCTCTATTCGCCCCAAAGAACGAGCAAAATCATCTTTTCTACTTCTTACTTCATATAAATTCAATTCTTTCTCTTTTATAATTTTAACATTCTCACTTTCAACAAACTGGGTATTTTTTAACTTCTCCAAAGAAGCAATTTTTTCATCTAAAAATAAAGCCTTTTTATCTAACTCTTGACGATAATTTGAAATTCTTTCTCCCTCATTATTTATATATGTAGCTTCTGTAGAAAAATATGTTTTATAAAATCCACGAAGTTCCTCACGCATAGCATGAGCCTTCTCTACCTTCTCTACTTGTTTTTTTAAAAAAGATAAATGTGGTGCAATTTCACGACGAAGAGTCTCTACTTCTTTCATGTTAAAAATAGTTTTATCTAATTTTCTTTCAGACTCTTTGATACGATATTGATAGATCTTTAACCCTAAAGCATCTTCAATCATACTTCGGCGATCTTTATTTGTTGCGTTAAGAACTCTATCGGCTTCACCTTGAGATATTATATGATGTCCTGAGCTTCCAATATTTACAGAGGCAAGTAAATCTACAATATCTTTAAGTCTAACCTCTGTTCCATTTATACTATAACGATTTGCACCATCAGCAAAAACTTCACGTCCAATGGTAATTTCATCATAATCAAGAGATATACCAACTCCACTATTTGTAAAAGAAAAAATCTTTTTACTATTATCAAAAGTAATATTTACTCCTGCTCTATTTGAAGTTGAAAGAGATTTTGATCCCTTAAAAATAAGGTCAATACCACCTTTACCACGAAGAGACTTCATGGATTGTTCTCCTAATACGAAGCGCATAGATTCTACAATATTTGATTTACCAGACCCGTTAGGTCCAACAACACAGGTTATCGGTGTAGAAAAAGATAAGGAACTTTTTTTCCCAAATGACTTAAAACCAAATAATTCAATAGATTTAAGTGTCATTTTATTAGTCTAGCCAATCTTTAACTTCTAATGCTTTTCTTGCTGCAGATTGTTCAGCCTCTTGTTTAGAGTGCCCTTTACCTTCTGCTATATGATCATCCCCAAAGAATATACCAACGGTAAAATTTTTGTCATGATCAGGACCAACTTCATTTAAAACTTTATAAGAAGGAGTAACATTTAAATATTCTTGAGATTTCTCTTGAACTAAACTTTTTGCATCACGCCATAATTTCTTTGCAACAATAGTATCAATCTTGCCAAATAAAGTTTGAGATATAAAATTACGAACAACATCATAACCTTGATCTAAATATACTGCTCCTACATAAGCCTCATAAGTATTAGCTAAAATATAACTACGGGCTTTACCTATATCTTTTGCTTCTCCCTTAGAAAGAAGAAGATATTCATTCATTCCTAAAGTTAAGGCTACTTCACCAATAATAACAGCATTTACAAGAGCTGATCGATAAGCAGTAAGTTCCCCTTCATCTCTATCTTTATATTTATTATAAAGATAATCAGTAACTATCAGTTCTAAAACAGCATCACCTAAAAATTCCAAACGTTCATTATGGGAAAGTCTAGAGCCACTATTTTCATTAATATAAGAACGATGAATAAAAGCTTGCTCAAGAAGCTTTTTATCGTTAAAGATAATATTTGTCTTTTTTTCAAATAGGGAAAAATCAATCATAAAAAAAATTATTCTTTAGTTAAAATTTCTACAGCTTTTGTCAAAAGAGGAATCATATTGTCGTACATTTTTAGACTAGCAACTTCTTCCATTTTAAACCATTTTGCATCATCAAGTCCTCCACAGTCCTTCTCAAGAATCAAATCTTGATAATTTGATTCTCCTAAAAAGAAAACTACTTGCTTACGTATTTTGCCTTTCTCTGGATGAGAAGCAACATATTCACTACGGCCAAGAAGTTCTTTTATTTTAATATCTACACCCATTTCTTCTTTTATTTCACGAATAGCACCTTGTTCTTCATTTTCCCCTTCTTCTATACTTCCTTTTGATAAAGTCCAATATCCGAAGACATCATGAACAAAAGCAAAATATATCTGATCATCATTTATAGAATAAACGACTGCTCCTGCCTTTTTCTCTATTGGAAATTTACTTGGATCTGTTTCAAAATGTTTATGTTTCTTCTTAGTACTAACATCATCCTTACCTGGTTCACCAATTTCTTTGTAAACTCCACCCAAAACACCGTTTATAAAACGACTAGAATTCTCTCCTCCAAAACTTTTTGCAAGTTCTATAGCTTCATTAATAGCAACTTTAGGAGGAACTTGTTCTCTGTCTCCAAAAAGTAATTCATATAATCCTAAACGAAGAATATTTCTATCTATTACAGAAATCTTATCTATCGGCCAATCAGGAGCAGCTTTTTCCATTATTTCATCAATTATTGTTCTCTTCTTTATAATACCCAAAAATAACTCACCCATAAAGTGAGAATCATCAAGACCCGGCCCAAATTCTTCTATATTTCTAGATAGCATTTCCTCTGGAGTTATATCTTTCTCCACAGCAAAATCCCACTCAAAGAGTGTCTGAAGAACAATTGAACGTGAAAGGTGCCTGTTTGCCATATTTATATAGTACAAAGTATGTAATATGTAGAAAGTAGCAAGACTTATAAACCTTACTACCTACTACTTATTACTTACTAATTTTTTTCTTAGCTTGTTTCTTTTCAACTTTTTTAACCACATCTACTACCTTACGGCCACGATAAAAACCACAGTTTTTACAAACTATGTGAGTCTCTTTTGGCTGTTCACAATTAGAACAAACCGTAAAAGTCTTTGCTTTTAAAGCGTGATGTGATCGACGATTCCCTGTATGGGCTCGTGTATGTCGCATTCGTATTACCATATAGAATAGTATACCGATTTTTATTCAAAATGCAAATAAAAACCCCAAGCTATCAATATAACTTGGGGTTTATTATTTATTATTCAAAATCTTATTTTGCTTTTTTTGATCTAAAATATCTCTGTTTTTTATTTCCAGCAAAATTAAGTCTCTGTATTCTTTTTTTATTTTAGAAGAAAGAACTTCCAAAGCTTTTTCAAAAGACAAAAAATGCCCTCTAAAAAGAAACTTTGCCAGTAAAGGAGCTGGTATCACCAAAGGGGTCTTAGTTTCTACATTAAGAAAACTGTTCCCTTTATCAATTAGCTTCCCTGAAAATTTTTCCAAAAGAAAGAAAAACTTCTCATGGTTTTCACCATTACCCCTATTATCAGGAATAATAATTTTCATTAGTAACTGTAAATCAGAAGAAATAGCAATCAACCCTGTTTCTTCTCTTACTTTTTTAATTGCTAGATATCTTTCATTAATTTCTTTCTCATCATTTTCTTTCTCATCATTTTTATGATTTTTGTTAATACTAGAATCATAAGGAACGACAACAAAGAACAAATGATTGAAATCATCAAAAATAGCAATCAATACAATTGAATTCTTTTTACCATCAAATGAAGTTCCACCAGGAAATCTTATTTGATGAAATCCAGCTTTTTTATAAGATTCGATAATTTCTTTCAAAACCTTATATCTTTTTTCAAAATTCATATCTCAAATATTTAAAGAACATCCATAACTACATATAACTCTCACTAAAAATTTTAACACTCACCTCATATTAGTCAATAAAAATAGGCCTTACAAATGATTTTTTTTGTGTTATTATACATAAATATGGAAAATATAGATAAATTAGCACAATTACGCCACTCTCTCGCTCACCTATTAGGAGCGTCTGTTCTAGAGCTTTACCCAGGGTCTCAAATAACCTTAGGTCCAGCAGTAGATAATGGCTTTTATTATGATATAGATGTTAAAGGAAAAATTACTGATTCTGACTTAGAAAAAATTGAAGTTAAAATGAAAGAAATTTTAAAAACATGGACTTCATTTGAAAAACAAGTTTTAACGAAAGACGAAGCCTTAGAAATATTTAAAGATAATATTTATAAAATAGAACTCATAAATGGCATAACTGAAAAAGGAGAAGAAATCACTATTTATAAATCAGGGTCTTTTTCTGATCTTTGTCGCGGAGGACATATTGAAAACATGAAAGAAATAAAAGAAGATTCATGGAAGCTTGATCGTATTGCCGGAGCTTATTGGCGAGGAGATGAGAAGAATAAAATGCTTACACGTATATACGGACTTGCATTTGAAACTAAAGCCGAACTTGATGCATACATCTTACAACAAGAAGAAGCTAAAAAAAGAGATCATAGAAAAATAGGCCAAGAACAAAAGCTTTTTACGATATCTAAACTTGTTGGATCTGGTTTGCCACTATTACAACCTAAAGGAATGATAATAAGAAAAGAAATTGAAGACTTCCTTTGGAGTTTACATAAAAATAAAGGATATAGTCGCGTATGGACTCCTCATATAACAAAAAAAGAACTCTACGAAACATCAGGTCATGCTGCTAAATTTGGAGAAGAATTATTTAAAGTTAAAGGTGGAGATGAAGAATTTTTTATGAAGCCTATGAACTGTCCTCATCATATGCAAATATTTTCAGATAATCAATTCTCATATCGAGATATGCCTGTTCGATATTTTGAACCAGCAACTGTTTATCGTTATGAAAAAGCTGGACAACTTTCAGGATTAACACGCGTTCGTGCTATTACGCAAGATGATGGACATCTATTCTGTAGAGTATCTCAAATAGGACAAGAAGTAAGTACTATTGTTTCTATTATAAAATCTTTCTATACCACTATGGGTATGATGAATGGTTACAGAGTAAGTCTTTCGGTTAGAGGTGATGATCAAAGTAAATACCTTGGAAGTAATGAGGTTTGGGTTCAAGCAGAAAGTACATTAGAAGAAGCCGCTAAGAAAAATGAACTAAACTATCAGATAGTAAAAGGTGAAGCTGCTTTTTACGGACCAAAATTAGATTTTATGTTTAAAGATGCAATCGGACGTGAATGGCAACTAGCTACAATACAATGTGATTTTAATTTACCTGAACGATTTGAACTTAAATTTGTAAATGAACAAGGAGAAGAAGAAAGACCTGTTGTAATACACAGAGCAATATCAGGGTCACTTGAAAGATTTATGGGGGTAATGATAGAACATTTTGCTGGTGCATTTCCAGTTTGGCTCTCCCCTGTCCAAGTTGTAATTCTTCCTATATCAGAACATCAAAAAGAATACGCCGATACTATATTCGCATCACTCAAAGAAGTTGATATTCGAGCTGAATTAGATGATTCAAATGAATCTCTAGGTAAAAGAATTCGTAACGCAAAAATGAGTAAGGTTCCATATATTATTGTTATTGGTGATAAAGAGCGTGATGCAAAAGTAATAACGGTTGAAGGCCGTACACCTGCCTCGACTAACGCGAGTCAAGGCGGGGAAAAACTCGAAGGCATCACAGTTGAATCTTTTATAGAAAGAATTCAAAAAGAAATAAAAGAAAGAACTTTAAATTAGTTTTTAAAAAATCCCCGAAAGCGTAGCTTTCGGGGATTTTTGATTTGTAATTATTTATATATCTAGATTTGCCATCTTAGCATGAGATGTAATAAAAGATTTACGAGGAGGAACCTCAGAACCCATAAGCATATCAAAGACTTTATTAGCTTCTTCCGCGTCAGTAACTGCAACTTGTTTAAGAATACGAGTATTTGGATCCATTGTTGTTTCCCAAAGTTCATCTGAGTTCATTTCTCCGAGACCTTTATATCTTTGAACATGAATCTTAGCGACTCTTTTATTTTTAGTATTTTCTTCTTCTGTTTCCTCTTCTTCTTCAGAATTTCCTTCTTCGTTAGCAGAATCAGAAAGTAAATCTTCAATAGAAGGAGCATCTTTACCTAACAATCTATCGCGTTCTTCATCTGTATAAGCATACATAACCTCTTTACCTCTTTTAATCTTAAATAAAGGCGGTTGAGCAATATATACATAACCAGCATCTAATACTGGACGGAAATATCTATACATAAGAGTAAGAATAAGTGTACGAATATGAGCTCCATCAACATCGGCATCGGTTGCAAGAATTATTTTATGATAACGCATCTTACTTAAATCAAAAGTGTCTCCAATGGAAGTTCCCATTGCAATAACCAAGTTCTTAATTTGTTCACTACCTAACATACGATCTAGACGTGCACGCTCTACGTTTAAAATTTTACCTCGTAGCGGAAGTATAGCTTGAGTTTTTCTATCTCGTCCCATTTTAGCGGTACCACCAGCAGAATCTCCCTCTACAATAAAGAGCTCTCCACTTTCTGCATCTTTAGCCTGACAGTCTGCAAGTTTACCTGGCAAGGTCATACCTTCAAGTGCTCCTTTTCTTAATATTGAATCTTTAGCAGCTTTAGCAGCTTTACGTGCTCGTAAAGCAAGCAAAGATTTATTTATCATTGATTTAGCCTCATCTGGATTCTCTTCAAGAAAAGTAGAGAAAGCTTCTCCAAATACTGTTGCAACGGCACCTTGAGCTTCCGTAGAACCAAGTTTAGCCTTAGTCTGTCCTTCAAATTGAATCTCACGAAGTTTAACAGAAACAACAGCCATAAGACCTTCTAAGACGTCATCTCCAGTAAATCCACCATCTGCTTCTTTAATTAGATTATTCTTTTTCCCGTAAGTATTAAGAACACGAGTCAAAGCAGTTTTAAATCCTGTTATGTGAGTTCCTCCTTCTGGATTGTGAATATTATTTGCAAAAGGAACAATAACAGAACTAAAATTATCTACATATTGTAAAGCAACTTCAACTCCAACATCATCTACTTCTTTCTCAACATAAAATACACTAGGGTGTATTGGTTTTTCTATTTTGTTATAAAACTTAACAAGAGATACTAATCCTCCTTCAAAATAAAATGTAGTTGAAGGAACTTCAAGTTCAAGCTCGGAAAACCAAAAAGCATTTTCGTAATCATTACTCTTGCCTTTTCCTCCTGTAATAGGATCCCATTCACGTGCATCAATTATGTCTATACGAAGTCCTTTTACAAGATAAGCCTGCTGACGTAAATGAGAAATAACAGTATCTAAATCAAATCTAACTTGTTTGAATATTTCTTCATCCGGCTGGAAGGAAATAATAGTACCGTGATTTTTTGTTGTTCCAACTTTTTTAACAGCAGCTTTCCTTTTTCCCTGAGAGTATTCTTGAACATATTTACCATCATCTTTATGTACTTCTGCTTTACAGTAAATAGAAAGAGCGTTCACAACAGAAGCACCAACACCGTGAAGTCCTCCAGAAACTTTATAACCAGAATCATCTCCTCCAAATTTACCTCCAGCATGAAGTGTAGTCATAACAGTTTCAAGAGCTGAAACTTTTGTTTTAGAGTGAACATCTACTGGAATTCCACGTCCGTTATCTACAACTCTAATAGAATTATCCGGCAATAATACAACTTCAATATGGTTACAGAAACCTCCCATAGCCTCATCGCGAGAGTTATCAAAAATTTCCCAAACTAAATGATGAAGGCCATCTATACCAGTTGACCCAATATACATACCAGGACGACGTCTTACAGGCTCAAGTCCTTCTAGGACTGAGATTTGATCTGCTCCATAATTACCACTATTTTTAACTTTTTTTGTTTCTTCTTTTGCCATAAATAATTATAATATTCTTCTATATTGGTTAATTTCTATTACTAATTATAACAAAAAATCACCCAAAAGACTAGCTTCTTTTGGGTGACTTTATCGTTATAAACAAAGGTTTTATTCGCATTTACATTTTTCAGATTTATCAAATTCTTTTTTATCTAAAAACTTGCGAAGTTTCTTATTTGAATAAGAATATATGTATAAAATTATGATAGCTAAAAGAAAAACAAGAGAGATAAAAGGTATTAATAATGTAACATAATTAATACCTCTTGAAATAAAAAGACTAAAACTACTACCCTTCTTTGTTATCTGTATTGGCTCCATATAGTCACTACTTATTCCATCAACAGTTAAAGCACGAGCAACAATTGAATAATTCCCGAGTAGCATATCATCTTCATCATCTGGAACATATGTAAACTTACCATCACTATTTGTATAGGCATGTTCTATCACTGGTATATTTTTTGAAGAATTATTAATAGTTAATTCTACATCAACCAAAGGATCTGCTACTCCTTTTAAAACTATAGATTGCCCTGTATAAAAAATATTAGGGTAATTTGTAATGAGTGGTGTTTTTAGATTTATTATATCAAATTTTAAATAGCCACTTAATATATCTGAATTCTTATTAAGAGCAAAAACTTTCATTGCATGTGAACCACTCTTTAAAGTCGGTATTTGAAATATATGAGTTCCATCATCTATCCAAGTAATTTTATCCATTGAATCTATTTGTACAGAATAAGAATTACCAACTATTGGATAAATAGAAGTTATTAAAAATTTATTTGTGGAATATTTTGAAGAATTATTTTTTATTTCAGATATATCAATATTTTTACCAACAATAGAATTGTCTATTTTACTAGAATCTTTTTTAATATCAATTTTAAAACTACTACTCCCCTTGCTAGATAAAATATCAGTTCCATTCCCATCATTAGCTAAAATTGAAGCTGTACCAAAATTAATATTTGCAATACCACTAGCTTTAACTTTAAAAGAAAGAGTAGCTAACACCGCATTATCCCCTATATAACCATCTAAAATAACACCTTCAAAAGAAACAGTTCCTTCTTTATTAGAGATGAAAGGTTCTTTTGACCATAAATTTATAACTGATTGTTTTTTAGAAATAGAAGAAAGGTATAATATATTGCTTGGAAACTTTATATTTACAGAAGCACCATTAATTGATTTAGAGTTAGTATTTGTATATATATTTAAATTCAAAGTATCACCAACATTATAAGACCCAGATGATGGTGAAAAACCTATACTTGCTGCATTTGCATGAATAAAAGGCAAGAATATTAATAATGTCAAAGAAATAAAAAAAATATTTAAATGTTTATATATTATTTTCATGTTGTTTAATCAAAGATATTCTTTTGCTTAAAGTTTTTCTATAAATAAATAATAAAATAACCAAAGAAAAAATTACGATAGAAATATTAATAAATGAAAAAATACTATATGGTAATCTATCTATACTTATAATAACACTAGACCCTGAATAATTTGTAGCCTGTAATGAGATTATACTATGGCGAGTTTGATCTTCCAATAAATAAGGACTGCTTGATATCTTTTTCCAATCCTTATATCCTTCTTTAATTAAAACTTCTTTTATTCCTGTCTGTTTATCTTTTGCATCGAATATAATGACGTATCTACCATTAAAAATATTTTGATCTTGAGTCACAAAAGCAGACAGCTCTGGATTCATATCATCTATTGTCTTATAAACATACAGACTACGGGTATTTTTAATGGGAATTAAGATATTCTCTTTAGATAAAGGTTCAATAGTTCCTAGTCCATCATTTAGAGTAGTGTTAAAATTTAAAGTAGAGATATCACCCACTCCTTCTTTTTTAGCTTCAAAAACAAGGCGTATTATAATACCTTCTGTTTTTTTATTTGGGCTAAATGGATCAATATTTCCAGAAAAACCATTTGGTATAAGACCAGAAAATCTTACATCATTATTAACAATGCTCGGTTTATCAATCCAAAAATTTATTAAAGATTTACCCTCTTCTGCTCTAATGAAAGAAAGTGTATCTTTAGAAAAAGACACAGACCCTTCAACTCCATTTATATCAGAACCTTCTGTGTTAAGCATCACATCTACATAAAACTGTTCTCCAATCTCAAGATTACTATTGGATGATTTAAGCAAGACATCAGAAGCTTCTACTTTTATATTTGATAAAAGTAGAAGTACAAATAAAAATATTATTTTT
>CAIJZW010000027.1 GCA_903825265.1 uncultured bacterium
AATGAATTGACCGTGATGGTTTACGATCAAAATGGTAATAAGGCGGAAGACACAGTAGTTTTCAAAGTATCTACCGCCAGCTCTACACCAAATTAAAAAGCTTTTAACTGTGGGGTTTCGATTTTAGTTTAAACCCAGAACAAAATACCAAAAAAGCCCTAAAAATAGGGCTTTTTTGAAAATTTAATTCTTATTTTCTAGCTGCAATAATAGTATCTGCAACGTTCTGTGGCACTATATCATATCTCATGAATTCCATAGTAAATGAAGCACGTCCTTCTGTCATAGATCTCAAACTAGTCATATAACCAAACATTTCAGAAAGTGGCACAACAGATCGCAATACTTTATTCATTCCTCTGTCTTCCATACCTTCAATGATTCCACGTTTAGATGAAATATTCCCTGTTACATCTCCCATAAACTTCTCTGGAGTAACAACTTCAACTTTCATCATCGGTTCTAGAATAACTGGTTTTGCTCTTTTACATGCATCTTGGACAGCCATCGAAGCAGCGATTTTGAAAGCCATTTCATTGGAGTCAACTTCATGATAGGAACCATCCCATAACTCAACAGAAACATTTACCATCTTGAATCCTGCTAAAATTCCTCTATCAAGACCTTCTTTAAATCCTTTTTCACAGGCAGGAATATATTCTTGTGGAATAACACCTCCTTTAATAGTATTAATAAATTCAAAACCTTCTGATCTTCTAGTATTTTTAGGCAAATCAGCAACTTCTTCTTTCGTAAGAATTTTCATTGGTTTTACTTTAATCTTCACGTGACCGTAGTTTCCACGACCTCCAGATTGTTTAATATATTTACCCTCTGCATCAGCAGAACTTACAATAGTTTCTCTGTAAGCAACTTGTGGTTTACCGACATTTGCCTCAACAGTAAATTCTCTCTTCATTCTGTCTACGATGATTTCAAGATGTAATTCTCCCATTCCAGCAATAATAGTTTCACCGGTTTCTTGGTCAGTAGAAACTTTGAATGTTGGGTCTTCTTGGGCAAGCCTGTTAAGCGCCATTCCCATTTTTTCTTGGTCTGCTTTCGTCTTCGGTTCAATGCGCAACTGAATAACTGGCTCTGGAAAAATAATTCTATCTAGCTCAATAGGTTTTTCTTCATCACAAATAGTATCAGAAGTTATAGTATCCTTTAGTCCAACAGCTGCTGCTATTTCTCCAGCGTAAACTTTTTTCACTTCTTCTCTGTCATTAGCATGCATACGCAAAATTCTACCAATACGTTCTTTGTTTCTTGTTCTTGGATTATAAATATAAGATCCAGAAGTTAAAGTTCCAGAATAAACTCTAAAGAAAATAAGCTGTCCAACGAAAGGATCAGTTGCAACTTTAAAAGCAAGTGCAGAAAATGGTTCAGTATCAGATGCATTTCTTACAATAGGCTCGTCATCATTATTTGGATCAGTTCCTGTAATAGCTGGAATATCTAGTGGTGATGGTAAATAATCTACCACTCCATCAAGTACAAGTTGTACTCCTTTATTTTTTAAAGCCGAACCTGCATAAACTGGGAAAATTTCATTTTTAATAACTCCTTTTCTTAATAATTTCTTTAAAGTTTCCAT
>CAIJZW010000028.1 GCA_903825265.1 uncultured bacterium
AAATTTAAAATAAATTATTCTAAAACTTTACGGAGTACATCTTCTGGAACTTCTTTTTTAGCTTTACGTTTTTGCCAAGAATCTGATTGTGTAGTATCTTCTTTCTCTATGTTTTTCTCTTCCACCTTAGGAATTACAGAGGCCTTAATCTCTTCTACTTTCACCTCTTCTTTTTTAATTTCTTCTTTTACCTCAACTGAACTTGGTATAAAAGCAGGTGTCTTGGTTTCTTCTTTTTTAATAAATGTATCTACAACAACTTCAGGCTTTTTCTCTTCTTCAACATTCTGAGAATTATGATGAGTATGATTCGTAGCCTTTGCAAGTAAATCCTTAAGAGATGCTTTTTTTTCCTCAGAGGCTTCTTTTACTGGTACTACAAATTCCTTCCCGCCCTCTCGGCGAGTCGCAGACAAGGCGACTTTTGTTTCTTCTTTTTTAAGAGATGAAAGAGAAATAGGTGCTGGAATTTCTTTCTTTACCTCAACAGCTTCTACCTTATTAGTAATGTCTGTAGTTTTATTATTTACTCCAATTTTTTCTAATAATCCTTTTAAAAGTGGAGACGGACCTGTATGCTTCTTTTCTTGTTTAACAAAAGGAGGTCTAGTGTCTGTTTTATGATAGCTATTATTAGAAGTATTAGTAGTATTTACCTTAGAATCTATTTTGGGTGGAAGAATAATATTAGTATTATTATTTTTAACTACTTGAGGTAATTCTTTTTTGTTCTCATTAAAGTTTTTAGAAACTCTAAAATTAGTATCTGTAACTGGAAATTCTATACCTAAAGCTGCAAGTGGTGAAGTTGAAACTTTTTCTTCTTGACGAGATGATCTAGAAGCAACGAAACCAGTCTCTGGCTTGAGTTCACCGCTCTTAATTTTAAACATACACTCTTTACAGTATACAGGTCTTCCTTCTTGAGGTTCAAATGGAACCATTGTAGACTTCTGACAATTTGAACAATCTGCTTTATATTTAGCTTCACCTTCTCCTACTTGAAGCATTCCACTCCATCTAGATATCTCTCCTTCTACTTCTTCACGAGAACGAGTATAAAGTTTACGAGAAGATTCTATTATTTTATCTTTCACACCTGAAGTAGGGTCTACTTTTATAGGAGGTAATGTTGAAGCAGAAAAAGGTCTACTCGTTATACCATCAATCATTAACTTCAAATAAACATGATAGTTTGGTAAATTCACTAAATCTTGAGCCGTAAATTCTGGCTCAAATTCTTTCTCTAGAAAGTCTGCATCATCTGCACCAACGCGGAAAATAATCATTGTTCCAACGTTACCAAAAACAGCATCACGAACTTTTGAACCATCTTTATTTTCAAGCTGAGCTGTATATTGGTGGGCAACAGTAAGATTCAAACGATATTTACGAGCCTCAGAAAGAATGTTTGCAAATGAATCAGTCGCAAAGTTCTGGAATTCATCAACATAAAGATAGAAGTCTTTACGTTCATCTTCAGGAATACGAACACGCTCCATCGCAGCAAGTTGAATCTTTGTAATTATCATACCTCCCAAGAGAGCAGAGTTATCTTCACCAATACGCCCCTTCGAAACGTTTACAAGAAAGATCTTCCCTTCATTCATAATATCAAAAATATCAATAGTCGATTTTGGCTGACCAACAACATTACGAATAATCGAAGTAGAAAGGAATTGCCCAACTTTGTTTTGGATTGGGGCGATTGCTTCATTTCTAAACTGTTCACGCCATTGCTCATACTCATGAACCCAGAAAGCTTTCACGACTGGATCTTTCAAATTACCTATTATCATCTGACGATAGTCCTTATCAACAAGTAGACGAGGTATACCTAGAAGTGTTGTACCTGGTGTATCAAGAAGAGCTAGGATGGCATTATTCAGAATGTATTCCATACGAGAACTCCAAGCATTTGCCCAAATTTTTGTGAAGATACCCATAAGACCTGATGCAACTAAATGTTTGTATTTAGGGTCATCAAGCTGTATAACATTAAATCCAATATGAAAATCTGTATCAGCTGGATTAAAATAAATAACATCTTTAGTTCTATTCTCTGGAATAAGATGTAAAATTTCTTCTACAAGTTCTCCGTGTGGATCAACAACACAGACACCTTCCCCATTCTGAATATTTTGAACAATAAGATTTGAAAGTAAGACAGACTTACCAGTACCTGACTTACCAAGAATATACATGTGCTGACGACGATCTTTACGCTTTATACCAAAAACGTTATCACTATTACGAAAATTCGTTTTAGCAAAATAAGTTATGTCACGATTATGAGGAATTTCTTTTTCCATATATTAACTATAGTATACCTTTATTTTTTAAAATAAAAAAGACTTTATCTACCTTAATTGTTGACAATTCAATTTTAGAAGCCTAAAGTTTAATAAAAGCTCATAATATGGAAAATATTTTTCCTGTGACGATACTAAATTGGTTAATTTTTATCGGCACAATTTCAGCTTATATCATAATGATAGCTGGAATCATCAAAAATAAAGGTAAGGGTCAAAACTTTTTTACTTGGTTATTATGGGCAGTGCTTGATTTGCTGCTTTACATACTAACAGAAGAAGAGAAAGGCTCCTGTCTAAGTTTAGTTTTTGGGTGTGTTTTAGGTTCATCTATTACCACTTTATTTCTAATAAGATATGAAATAAAGTGGAAGCAAAAAGAATGGATAACCCTAACAACAACTTCAATTTTTGTAACTATCTGGATATATTCAGGCTCAAATACATTAGGATTAGTTCTTGCAGTTGTATCACAACTAATCGCAGGATGGCCCCTAATGGAAGAATCATGGAAAAATCCAGAAGATGGGTTAACACTTATTAGTTACCTCATCTTTATTTTAGTCTACTGTCTAAGCATACTAGACAGTCCTAATTGGGAAATTCAAAATGTGCTATTCCCTATAGCATTTTTGATTTATTCAATTGGGGATACTTTTCCACTCATAAAAAAATGGTGGAAAAATAAAAATCAAAAAAATGCTTGAAATTTTGTTTTCACAAAATTTCAAGCATTTTTATTTCTATATTATTTCTTCTGTCATCCATTCTTTATAAGAAGAATTCATTCTTCTTATATCTACTCCAGCAATAAGAGGAACACTATAAGAATGATTTTTAGAAATTATCTCATTCACATCTTCTAATTTTGACTCAAAAGTAGTAACCACAAGCATCGCCTGAGATACACGTTTCATAACTCCATTCCAATTATAACGAGACGATACAGGCCAAAAATCTACACAAGCAGCAATCTTGTTATTTATAATCAACTCACCTAATATTTCAGCTTCTTCTAAACTCTCACATGTTGTATAAATAAATATCATAAAAATATTATGGCTCTGATTAATCGACTTCTATACTATTATAGTAACACTGTACAAATCTTTGTAAACAAATTTAACAGTATTATAAAAATAGAATAATATTAGCTTAAATTCCGCTGATAGCAATTTTCACAAGCGATTTTCTTGTAACCCCACTCAGGTGGATAATAAGCATTTATATCCTTATGGCAGTAGTAGCATTTATATAGATAAGATTTTAAAACTGTAGAATATTTTAAATTATTTTTTGTTCTGACGTCAAAATGATATCGTGGAAGCGGAATATTGTTTTGTTTATAAAAGCTTAACTCATTCTGTGCAATATTGAAACGCCAACCAGTTTCCGGACAAATGAGCGCTTGAGTACAGATACTTTCATCTACATTATCTATAGAATCTGGTAACTCACTAGTCGGCACTCCTTCAATATAACTTTCATTAACATCTTCCCAGTAACCACCAAGTTTTAAAATATCTTCTTTTTTGGTTTCAGGGAAATACAAAAAGCTTGTTGAGAAATTAAACGGCCCAGCTGACATAGAGTATGGTAAGAATTCCCCATATTCACCTCTTTCTTTCATATCAAAAATAATTTTATTTTTTAAAATTTCGTACTCTTCTTTAGAATATTGTTTATTTAAAATGCAATATTTTTTCTTCTTCAATCCGACACAACCAAAACAATTTTCACATTCAATACATAAATCCAAATATTCTGAAAATCGTGAAGATGACCATGATGAATATTTTAAAGCATATCCACCAGTACAACAACCGCAATTACCTGATGATTCTATATGCCAAGAACCATTTATATCAATACAAGATTTTTGTTTTAAACCACGAATAGCATTGTAAGAATCTTCAGAATCACTTATTGTATTACAATTCTGACAATTTTTAGTATTTATTAAGTTATCACCAAAAGAATTCAGAGTTTTAAAATTGAAATTCTCTCTATGAATTGCTTCTTTTTGTATCATTTGCTCGAAATATTCTTTCAATATCTGCACAGCCTCATATGAACCAAGTGAAAATTCTTTTAATTTATCAAAATATTCTTCTCTTGTATATTGTATGTTCTCTATACAGTATGATTTCCCTCTTAAATTAAAGCACATAAAGCAATCTTGGCAGTTTCTACAATCAAGTAAAAAATATGAATCTACGCAATCACGAGAATTACGAGAATAGAAAAGTTTATATGAATGATGACAATTCACGCAATCAAAACATCGCTCCGAATCAAAACAAATCGCGACATCAATTGAATTCCTGACTTTTAGATTTCTATATGAGTAATATAAATCTTCACATTCTTCCATTGAACGAGATAAGTAACAATTCTTAGAATTCCAAACATCATCACACCAATCGCAACCAGTATTATTGGAACCATTCTGATGTGGATGAGGAATTTTCTCTTGAAGAGATTGCAACTGCTTAAAAAAAGATTGCGATGAATCATAATCACAACCCCAATCCATAGCATCCCAAGCGTCACTATGCCATTCTTTTAAAGTATAAATCGGATATCTATTATTTGATGATAGTACAGTGATCAAACTATCGCCAGATAAATCAGACTTCCCAATACGGAATTTACCAAACAACCAGAAAGACAAATGTTGTTTAATTCGACAAAAGAAACAAATCATTGGTAACTCAATACCAACTTTTTTATACATAGATAATTCATCTGTTGTAATAGCAAACTCTGTATTACAATGTTCACATTTTCGTTCCATGTTTTTAGAATTAACAATTATTAATTATATAAGTGGCTCTCCTCCTTTTTCTTCTTTTTTAAGATTTTGTTCTTCTTTATTTTCTTCATTTTTATTCTCAGAAGAATTATTATTCTCGTGATCTTTATGACCACCTGATATAGCTGCCTTTTCTTGAGCACTACGTATTATTGTTGATTCTTCTTCAGCAATTAATCGAGCTGCATCCCCTGCTGGAATAGAATATTTACGACGTGAAGCTTCTATAACTCTTTGCTTATAAGAAGGATGAGTAGCAGGAAGAACACGTAGAGTCTCCCCAGAGAAAGGATCATAACTCTCCCCATCTATAGTCATCTTGATATAAAATTCTCCAACACCTAAGTTGATCATATCTTTCACATCAAAGATAGGAGCAAATTCTGGTTTAAGTTTTGTAGCATCATCCCCTCCTACACGGAAAGTTATAATTGATCCAACGTTTCCAAGAACTGCTTGCTGAACTTTCGGCAACAACTGAGCTACATACTGGTGAGCAACAATTAAATTGAGTCCATATTTACGAGCCTCAGAAAGGATATTTTCAAAAGTATCTGTTACTATATTCTGGAACTCATCAACATATAGATAAAAATCTGCACGATCTTTTGGATCTAATTTTGCACGAGCCATACCTGCCTGTTTAATTTTTGTAAGAAACATAGAACCAAAGAAAGAAGAATTCTCTTCTCCTATTTTTCCTTTTGATAAATTAATGAGAAGAATTTTTTGTTCATTCATTAGTTTCTCTATGTCAATTTTATTCTCTTTCTGTCCAAAAATATTTCGAAGCATTGGATCAGAAAGAAATTGTCCAAGTTTGTTCACCAATGGGATAATGGCATCTGTATCAAATTTCTCAGACCAATCAGCGAATTCAATAGCCCAGAAACGTTTAACCATATCATCTTCAATATACTCAACTACCTTCTGACGATAATTACGATCTGTAAGCATACTTATCATTCCACGCATTGTCGCATAAGGATAATCTAAAAGAGCAAGAACAGTAAAACGAAAAACGTGCTCTAAACGTGGAGTCCAATTCGATCCGAATTGTTTACGCAAAACTTCAATCAAGCCTTGAGTGAGTTGATGCTTGAAAGTTGGATCAATATTTGAAAGTGGATTAAATGATGAAGGAAAATCCACATCTCCTGGATCAATAATACAAACATCTTCAATACGTTCTTCTGGAATAAAATTTAAAATATCATCAATAAGTTCTCCGTGTGGGTCGATAATACAAACTCCATGTCCATAAGCTACATCCTGACGAATCATTAATTCTTGAAGTTTTGATTTACCAACTCCAGACTTTCCGATAATATACATATGTCGTCTACGATCAACACGCTTAATACCGAAAACAAATCTCTTTTCTTCTAAAGAAGCAACGTAATTCGTACGGCCAATGAAAGCCACATCTCCGGGGTCTACTCTACCTAAAGTTGGAAGATCTGGTGGTGGTGGAGCATACTTAATTATTTGAATTTTGTTTGGTTTATTCAAAGACATAATACTATCTATGTATTGTATCAAATTAAAAGAAAAAGTATAATGCAATTTATGAATATAGAAGAAAAAGGAATACTTGAACAACAATCAGAAATAATAATAGAAAAGAAAGAAACATTATTAGAAGAAGGAAAAGAATATATCAAAAAACTCGGACCTGGAATTATTACTGGAGCAGCAGATGATGATCCTTCTGGTATTGCCACTTACTCACAAACAGGTGCTCAATACGGAACATCTTTACTTTGGCTTGCTTTATGGACATTCCCTCTAATGGCAATGATTCAAGAAATGTGTGCTCGTATTTCACTTGTCACAGGACGTGGACTTGCTGCTAATATAAAACATGCATATTCAAGAAAAGTTCTTTATGTTTGTACTGCATTACTTTTTGTTGCAAATACTCTAAACATCGGAGCTGACCTAGGAGCAATGTCTAAAGCTGTTCAACTTATAAGTCCATCTATCCCCTTCACTTTCCTTGTTATTTTTATTGGAATTGCTGGATTACTTTTAGAAATCTTTGTTCCTTATAAAAAATATGCGAGTTATCTTAAATGGTTAGTAATCGCATTATTTTCTTATGTCGTTACAGGGCTTCTTATAAACATGGATTGGTCATTATTATTCAGAGATGGAATCTTCCCTCAAATAACATTCTCTAAAACTCAAATACTTCTTATTACTGGTATTCTTGGTACAACTATCTCTCCATATCTTTTCTTTTGGCAAACATCACAAGAAGTAGAAGAACAAATAGCTGAAGGTAAAACAACAGCTCATTCTAGAAGAGGAACAAATAAAGCTGAAATAAAAGAAATGAGACTAGATGTTTGGACTGGAATGTTCTTATCTAATCTTGTTATGTTTTTCATTATTGCTGTATGTGCAAATACTCTTTTTACAAACGGAATTACTAATATTGGAACTGCAAGTGATGCTGCTTTGGCTCTTGCTCCTCTTGCAGGACAATTTGCAACATTACTCTTTGCTATCGGAATAATAGGAACAGGACTCCTAGCCATACCTGTACTTGCAGGGTCTGCTTCTTATGCTATTTCAGAAAGTTTCGGATGGAAAGAAGGATTGTATCGTAAATTAAAAGAAGCGCGTGCTTTTTATGCTGTTATAGCTATATCTGTAATTGTTGGTATCGCTATAAACTTTATAGGAATCAATCCAATTAAAGCTCTTATCTATTCAGCTATAGCAAATGGTATCATCGCTCCAATTATAATCATATGTATAGTTCACATAAGTTCAGACAAAAAAACTATGGGTCACTTCAAAAATTCCCTACTAACAAAAATAATAGGATGGGCTATTGCAATACTAATGGGAGTAACAGCTATCGCAGCTATAATATCTCTATTCTAAATGTCTTGCAAAAAAATAAAAATACGGTAATATATAGAGGTATTTAGCTGGGCCCTTAGCTCATCTGGCTAGAGCGCCTCATTTGCAATGAGGAGGTAGCAGGTTCGATTCCTGTAGGGTCCACAAATGTTAAAATCTCCCCTGCGGGAGATTTTTAGTTTGTAGAAAGCGCAGGCTTAATTTTTTAGTAGAAAAATGCCAAGCCGAAGTCGCGAGTAAATAATCGCCCAAAAGCTCTTTATCTGCTAATATAGAAATATGAAGATAACATCCACAAAGTTTATAAAAGGAGTCGTCGGAGATGATAAAATACTCGCAAGTGACATCCCACAAATTGCTTTTATAGGCCGTTCAAATGTCGGCAAATCAAGCATTATAAATACCATAACTAATAGTAGAATCTCTCGTACAAGTTCTTTCCCCGGAAGAACACAAGAAATAAATATTTTTCTTATAAATAACATGTTCTACTTAGTAGATCTCCCCGGCTACGGATTTGCTCGTGCTTCAGGCTTAGGACGTGAGAAAATAGGTGAACTTATAGATTCATATCTTTTTAATTCAATTTATAATCAAAAGAAAATAGTTATGATAATAGATGCGAATGTTGGTATGACAGATAAAGATGTACTCATGTTTAATGAACTAAAAAATCATGATAAAAATTTCATTATCATTGCAAATAAAATAGATAAAATGAAACAATCAGATTATCACAAAAAAATTACTGAACTTAAAAAAATGGTAGGAGAAGATAATATAATCCCCTTTTCAACGAAAAAGGTAGTCGGGCTTGAAAAACTCGTAGATGAAATCTTCAATTAAATTGAAATTACTTTTTTAAAGAGAGCTTAATTATATGATCGATGAATGAAGGAACATCTGCACCAACAGCGTTCAGCATTTTCGGAATCAAAGATTCATTTGTAAGACCAGGAAGAGTATTTACTTCAAGAGCAAATATTCCCTTCTTGGGATGAATGATAAAATCACTCCTAGAATAATGATCAAGCTTAAGACCTGTGTGAATAAGACCAGCCAATCTTTCAAGCTCTTCCTTCTCTTCTCTTCCAAAATTTCCAGGACAAACCTCCTCTGAGACTCCTGTATATTTTGCTTCATAATCAAAGAATTCTTTATTCTTAGGTATACGTATTTCAACAGAAGGAAGAACATAAACTTTCTTATCACGGAAATCATTTACAACACCGACAGTGGCTTCTCTTCCTTCAATAAGTTCTTCTACAAGAACGTCATTGTTTTTATTTATACCGTCGAAGAAAGCACTTACAAGCTCTGGATAAGTCCTACACATTCTCATTCCCACAGAAGAACCACCAGAAAGAGGCTTCACAATCCAAGGAGGTGAAAGTTTATCATGAATTTCTTTTGCTACTTTTCCTGAATATAATTCAAGATCACTATCTATATCTTCATAATATTTAGCAATAGTAAGATGCTTAGGTGTATTTATACCAAGTGAAATAAATATTTCTTTTGCTAAAACTTTGTTATAACCCAACGCAGAAGCAACTGCATTCGAACCAGTATAAGGAATATTATATCCATCAAGAATTTTTTGAACCTGACCATCTTCGCCAAAGTCACCATGCAAAGCATTGAAAATAACATCGACAGAGGAAGCAACATCTTCAAAAGAAACAGGTTTACCGTCTATATGCCAAATGCCTTCTTTATCTATTAATATATCTATCGGTTTATAAATTGTATTTAATTTATCACTACGTAAATGAGTAAGAACATTACTGCCAGTTTTAAGTGACACTTCATATTCCCCACTTATTCCCCCACGAATAACTCCAACTTTTATCATATCTGCATATTATATCAATAATAAACAAAAAGTAAAAATATAAAAACTAACCTAAAAAACTTTTATTTCTTTTTAATTTATGAAATGTTATGGCGAATCTATGCGCCTCACTATTTGCAAGTAATATAGATTTTTTATATATTTTAATTATCTTTTCATCCCCTATTATAGCTTTCGGTTTATGATGTTCATCTTTTACAACTCCCACAATAGGAATATCAAATTGATACCTATCAATAACTCTTTTAGCAACATTCACCTGTGCAATACCACCGTCACACACAATAAGATTAGGTAGCCCCCATTCTGTGTGTCTTAAGCGACGAGAAAGAACCTCTTCTAAGGCACCAGTATCATTAGCATCTTCTTGAGTTTTAATAATAAACTTTCTATATTCACTTTTTTTTACTTCCTCATCTTCTATAACTGTCATAACTCCTACCATATTCTTTCCTCCCATATGAGCTATATCATAAGCTTCGATACGAGAGATCCTATCAGGGGTACAACCCCCGGTTGGACCCCTGATAAAATCTACATCTTTTATCAAAGCCACATCATTTATATGATTCAAGGCAAAAATTCTTTTTTTAATTTCTCCTGCTTTTTCAAATTCTTTCCTTGAAGCATATAAAAGCATTTCTTTTTTCAAATTTGAAATAATATTTTTCTTTTTACCTTCAAAAAATAATTTAAGATTTTTAATGTTATTTTTATATTCTGATAACGAAGAGGAGAAGTGCTTTTCAAAATGGTCTGGCACCGGCTCCCGCCCCCCTCGTCCGAGGACCTTTTGAAAAGCATTTCTCCTCGTAGTTTTAATATCAGGAACTAATCCTAACTGTTTATAAAATTCAATATTATTCTTCTTAATAGAATCATTATCTATATATGGGAAAATTGGGCGGATTATTTTCATCGCATCACGAAGCTGTAAACCATTTGGAAATGGTCCATAAATTTTATTATACAAGTTCTTTTCTAAACCCCTACCTCTAATAACTAAAACTTTAACTATTTTATCTTTAGTAAAACAAACATAATTAAAACTCTTATTATCTTTCTCTTTTGTGTTGTATTTAGGTTTATATTTTTTTATAAGATTAGCTTCTAATATTAAAGCCTCTAGTACACTGTCTGTTTCTTGCCATTCTATACTGTCAGCTTTTACTGTCATATCTAAAATATGAGGACCTCTAGTCACTATAATATCTTTAGAAAAATAGCTTTTGACTCTATCTTTTAGAGATGTTGCTTTCCCTATATAAAGAATACTACCCCCTAATTTAAAAGAATAAACCCCTGGTTTATCTGGAATATTCATTTTCTTTAAATATTGACTATTCATAGTATTTATATTAGATTAAATTTAAATATAGTACAAATTTTTGTTTCATTAAAAAAATTTTAAGGATGGAAAATCAAGTTATTTCAAGTGTTGGGAGAAAAGACCAATACTTAACTCTTATTAAATTAGAGTTAAAAGAAGGAAAAACTTCAGGTAAAAAGGTAGGGAATAAAGAAAATTTGGTATTAGGAGGACCCATATCAATAGGACGTCCAATAACAAAAATAAAACAAATTGGAGAATCTAGGAAAAAGCCTCCGACATTTCCAGCAACATCAGAAGTTCTCAACATAGAGAGCTTGGAAAATAATATTTACAAAATTGAAACTTTGACCTCTTTTTATAGAGCAAAGTTAGTTTAAAAAATAAATTAAAAAGGAGTTGAATTCATATTCAACTCTTTTTATTTTCTCTTTAATATCTTTTTCAAATATTTACCTGTATGACTTAGGGGTGTATTTGCAACTTCTTCTGGAGTTCCCTTTGCAACA
>CAIJZW010000029.1 GCA_903825265.1 uncultured bacterium
ACAAGGACAAAAAAGAGGTTATACTGAGCAAGAATTAGCCGAAATTATTGCTAAAACAAAAGGATATTCCGCAAAACCAAAAAAAACAAATGCTTAAAATAATTATAGCTTTATTAGAACAAATATTTAAAAAATTATAAAAATATGTCAAATCTTGAACAGATACACAAGAATATGAATACAAGTGATTTTTACAAGTTCAAAGAGGGTAGCAACAAAATGAGAATTATGAGCGACTTCGTTGAGGTAAAAACACTTAATAGAGAGAGCAAATATGTAGGAATTGTAAGTGAAGAAAACCCAAAACAAGACGGCGATACTGAAAGAACACAAGGTTGGGCTTGGGCTATTATAAGAGGCGACGCTAAAAAGGAGGAGGGCGACGATTATGTAATAGTAAAGTTTGGGAGAAAGATACTAGGACAGCTTGTAGCGTTCAAAAACAACCCTGAATACGCCTTTGACGAGTTTCCTATGCCTTATGATATTGACGTCCAAACAACTAACGCAGGCGAAATGAACGTAATTTATACCGTAGTAGCGTCAAGAAAGAATACAGAAGTTTCTGAAAAAGAAATGGAAAAGTTAAATAAAAAGAAATCTATAAAAGATATTGTAGATAACATTATTAGCAAACAAAACGAAAAAGGTTATGGGGACTACGATAAAAAGTCGGAAGATTACCCAGAAGCTAGTGAAAATAATAGCGCAAATAAATTTTAAAAATTATGTTAAAAGATAAACAAATAGCAAGTTATGCAATTATTGGAATTATCGTTTATTTAATCGCCTATATGAGTGGCGGAGTAAATAATGACGGTATGGTTGTGTTCTTTTATTGGGGTGGTTTGATAGCATTTTATACCTTCGTCATTTGGGGTTGGGTAAGATTATTCAAATCAGATAGATAATATGATAGCGGAAATTAAAACTTCCATTTTGACGCCTAAAAAGGCGTCAGAACGGGAGGACAGAAAAATTATAAACTTGTGTGAGGTATGTCAAAAACCAACAGATTATTATGTAATTGAGGGCGACGACGGCGATACAAAGTGGTATTGTCGCGAACACTCTCCGATAAAAGAAAATGGAAAAACCAACAATTGAAAAAATAGATGAGGTCGTAAAAGAACTTGGAGACGCTATGAAAGAGTTTTTAGATATAGATAAAAAAGAAACTGAAATAAAAATAGCAAAAATAAAAGCCCACGATAGATTTCTCCGAGCCAAAGAAAACTTTAATAGTTTAAAAATTGAATATTAAAATGAAATATAAAGAATTTGAAGATTATTTGAAAGAAGTATTTGAAAAAGATTTTGCAGAAAGAGTTTTAGACGACGATTTAAACGACGCCTATGATAATTGGGTATGTGGTTTAGACGGCGAGGAACTAATTCATTATGCCGATAAATATGCCGAGATAAAATACAAAGAGGGTCAGGAACAAATGTATGAGTCTATGGCAGAGCAGAATAAAACCTTTATGGAGGTAAATAAAAAGATATTAGATAGTTTTAAGTAGTTCCTTTACAATAGAATAGAGAATCTGGTGCTGATTGTATGAGGGGTTCGCCCTATGTAAAAAGTTCCTACCTGTGTTGCAACTATTGGAAGGCGTTTGTCTAAATAACAGTAATTCGCTTACCTGAAAGGACTGGAGACCATATAATCAGCACTAGGTTCTGTATTCTATCACTTGTGCGATTTATTAAGTAATTAAATTAAAAGAAATGAATAAAGTAAAAGTTTGGATTTATAAAGATGAAGAAGGGATTATGCGACCAATGGCAGGAATTTGGATAAGAGAGGGTAATGTTGCAAATTTTATGCAACCAGAACTTGATAAATTTATGAAAAGAATGAAGAATATCGGCTCTATTGTTGAAGCAGAAATAATTGAGATTAAATAATTTATTAGATTAAGTATAAAATGTATGAAAGAAATATGTAAAGGTTGTAAAAAATTTGGCATTAGAAAGGATTGTTATAGAGGTTGTGATAGTATGCCCAAAAATAACTTAAAAGAGAAACCTATGAAATTAAAGAAAATGTGTCATATAATATTATTATTTCTTTTTAGTGGTTATAGAAAAAAAGTTGCCTTGATTGATTTAGACAAAAGAATATCAGAATGGTTTAAGATTTATCAAGAAGGAACTGGTAAGGGATATATTGAAAGCCACCATTTATATGTTTATAAAGAATTATTATCAGTAAAGAAAAATTTAGAAGAAATTTTATAACCCTATGAAATCAAAAACATTACAAAAGAAGATAAAGGCGTGGGCGTTTTTAGCAGATGACAGAAAAAAAGGAAAGTATTTTATTACAGAACCTAATAATTCGGCAGAAATATATCTTAAAAAACCGACCGCAATGAGTAATCCATTTGACTATGGTAATCAAGGTATAGAATGGAAACCTACAAAAATTGAAATAATAATAACCTAAACTCCAATGAAAACAAATAAATTGAAAGAGAAAATTTATATTTGTAATATAGATTTTCCAAATTTAGAACTAGAAAAAGGCAATTATTTTCCAACCTATAGATTTACCAAAGAAGCGATAGAAAACG
>CAIJZW010000030.1 GCA_903825265.1 uncultured bacterium
AAGAGAGCTTGCTGAAAGAGGTTACCAGAAAATTATTTCATTAGCACAAGAAGTTATTTAGAAAATTACTAATTACTAATTAATAATGACTAATTAATAATTAGAATTCAAAAATATATGAAAATAAAGAAAGGAGACAATGTAATAGTTATAGCTGGTAGTAACAAAGGCAAGAAAGGCAAAGTTCTAAAAGCAATTCCATCCGAAAATAAGGTTGTAGTTGAAGGTGTAAATATGAGAAAAAAGGCTCATAAAGCAAAGAACAAAGGAGATAAGAGTCAAATCCTAGAAATCGCAATGCCTATTCATGTATCAAATGTTGCTAAGAAAGACTAATATTATGCCTTATTGGCACACAATAAATTTATGGAAACAGTAAAACAAAAAGAGAAAAAAGCATATACAACATTAAAGTCAAAATACGGATACAAAAACGTAATGGCTGCTCCTCGTCTTGTAAAAGTGATTGTTGCTAGTGGTACAGGTTCTGGTATAAAGCGTAACAAGGATCACAATAAGCTTGTTATGGAGAGATTAGCAAAGATTACAGGTCAGAAGCCAGCTACTCGTAGTGCAAAGAAATCAATCGCTTCTTTTAAGATTCGTATTGGAGATCCTGTTGGAGTTATGGTAACTCTACGTGGAGCTCGTATGTATGGATTCTTAGAAAAGCTTATAAATGTAGCAATCCCTCGTACAAAAGACTTCCGTGGTATTGATAGAAAGATTGTTGATAATATCGGTAATCTTACAATGAGTATCAAGGAACATACTATCTTCCCTGAAACTGGAGATGAAGAATTAAAAGATGTTTTTGGATTAGGAATTACCTTAGTCACAACTGCTAAGAATAAAGCAGAAGCAACTGAATTCTTTGAATTAATCGGTATACCATTTAAGAAATAAATATTTTTAATAAAACACCTTATGTAAGGTGTTTTATTTTTTAGAAATAGTCTTTAATTTAATGAATATTATAAAATTATTGAGTAATATGTTTGACATATTTATTTCTATTTGCTAGTATAGACCTACATGAGTTTTAGATCCGTTTGTCTCCTTAAGGGTTAAGAAAATTATAACTTTTAAGAAAATAAACGAGATATCAAAGTTCATGACTAGTTGCTTTTAGCTACTAGAAGCTAATTATTTATTTATGGCAAAAACATCAGTAACAGCAAGACATTTAAAAAAGTCAAAATTTAGTACACGAGAAACAAATCGTTGTTTTCGTTGTTCACGAGGTCACGCATATATGAGAGATTTCGGTCTATGTCGTATTTGCTTCCGTGAACTTGCAAATGAAGGTATGCTTCCTGGAGTTCGTAAATCAAGTTGGTAGATAAAAGTAGAAGGTAGTAGGCAGAAAGTAGAAAGATAAAAATATTAATTTTCTTACTATATACTACTTATTACATAATTTCAAAAAATATATGGATCAAATAGCAAACATGGTGAATATGATAAAGAATGGCGGACGTGCAGAGCACGAGTTCGTTACTGTATCATTTTCTAAAATTAAACAGGCAATTGCAGAATGTTTATTGAAAGAAGGTTATTTATCTTCTGTTTCAAAGAAAGTCAAAAAAGGTTTTCCTGTTCTTGAATTAGGAATTGTTTATGTAGATGGAGCTCCAAAAGTTACAGGAGCAGAACGTGTTTCAAAGTCATCATGCCGTGTTTATAAAGGAGTTAAAGATATTCGATATACAAAAGGAGGAACAGTTATAACTGTTTTTTCAACACCAAAAGGAATTTTAACAGACAAACAAGCACGTAAAGAAATGGTCGGAGGAGAAGTATTGTTTAGAATGTGGTAATTAAAAAAATTATATGTCACGTATAGGAAAACAAACAGTTATAGTTCCTGCAGGTACAGAAGTTAAACTCTCTGGTGTTACTTTTTCCGTTAAAGGACCAAAAGGCTCTCTAGTTAGAGATTTTGGAGGACCAGTTACTATAAATATAAATGGTAATGAGATTACTTTTACTCCCAATAAAATCGGTGATCGTTCTGTAAATTCACTTTGGGGTACATATGCTTCCCATGTTAAAAACATGGTAATAGGAGTAAATGAAGGTTATACAAAAAAGCTTATTTTGGAAGGAGTTGGTTTTAAATCAGAAGTTGCTGGTAAAGTATTAAATCTTGCTCTTGGTTTTTCACATCCTGTAAAAGTAGAAATTCCAGAAGGATTAACAGTTACAGCCGAGAAGAACAACATTACTATTACAGGTATAGACAAAGAACTTGTTGGATCATTTACAGCATCTATTAGATCAATGAAAAAGCCAGAACCTTATAAAGGTAAAGGTTTCCGTTATAATGATGAAGTTATTCGTCGTAAGCAAGGTAAAAAGGCTGCATAATCTAATTAATAATTAGGAATTAAAATATGAACAAGAAATTAGAAAAAAGATTAAGATTAAAGAAAAAGATTCGCACAAAGATATTTGGTACTCCAAGTACTCCACGTTTTTCTGTTTTCCGATCTAATAATTATATTTATGCTCAGATGATTGATGATTCAAAAGGTATCACTATTGCTTCTTCTTCTGATATGGAAATAAAAACAGGAACTAAAACAGAAAGAGCTATTCTTGTAGGTGAAAATATTGCAAAAGTATTAACTACAAAGGGTGTTAAATCTTGTGTTTTTGACCGTAATGGATTTAAATATACAGGTCGCATAAAAGCACTTGCAGATAGTGCACGTAAAGCTGGATTAAATTTTTAATAAAATATATGGATACAACAAAACCAAAACAGCATACAAATAGTAGTACTCCTAATAGAAGTTATGGAGCTGGTAGTAATAACAGAGGACCAAAACGTGAAGGTGGAGAAAGAAAGCCAAGAGCTTTCTTTGAAAAACCAAAACCAGAATTTGATCAAAAAATGGTTTCTATTCGTCGCGTTACTCGTGTTGTTGCTGGTGGACGTCGTATGACATTTGCAGTTGCTCTTGCTATTGGAGACAAGAAAGGTTCTATAGGACTTGGTACTGGTAAAGGAGGAGATACAGCTATGGCTATAGCAAAAGCTCTTCGTCAGGCAAAGAAAAACATGTTTAAAATTAAGACAACAAAAGATATGTCTATAACACATGAAGTTTCTGCTAAATTCTCAAGTTCAAAACTTACAATGATGCCAAACCGTGGAAAAGGATTAGTTGCAGGAAGTACAGTTCGTGATATGTTGATACTTGCTGGACTTAAGAATATAACAGCTAAACTTCATTCTGGAAGTAAAAATAAGTTAAACAATGCGAGAGTTGCATACAAAACTCTTTACTTATTAAAAGCACAATCATCTTTACCTAAAGTTTCTGCTTTCATTTCAGAACAAGAATCAGAAATAAAAGACAAAGAAGTTGGAGTAGAAGTTAAATAATAAATTATATGGAACTACATACATTAAAAAGAAAACATCCAAATAAGAAATCAAGACTAGTTGGTCGTGGAGGAACACGAGGTAAAACTTCTGGTCGCGGAGGAAAGGGTCAAACAGCTCGTGCTGGTAATAAGCGTCGTCCACAAATGCGTGATATTATAAAGAAGATTCCAAAACTTCGTGGTTATCGTTTTGCTTCATATGATACAAAGGCATCTCCTGTGAATCTTTCTGCTCTTAATGTCTTTACTGCAGGTTCTATTGTTAGCCCAGAGACACTATTTGAAAAGAATATAATTCGTAAAGTTGGTGGTAAGTTACCAGTTGTTAAACTTTTAGGTACTGGAGATATTTCTGTAAAAATTTCAGTTGTTAATTGTATTACATCTAAAACAGCTAAAGAGAAAATAGAAAAAGCTGGTGGAAGTATTAAATAACTTCATTTAAGTTTGTTAATGTATTGAGAGTTTGATAATATTTAGGCTGATAAAATGGAAACAATATTCAACAAGATAAAAATGATATTCACTGATAAGGCACTTAGATCTCGTGTCTTATTTGTGCTTGGAGCTCTTGTTCTATTTAGACTTTTATCTACAATTCCAATACCAGGTATTGATTCTTTTAAACTTCAAAATTTCATAAGCAATAACCAATTCTTGGGAGTTTTAAATATGTTTTCAGGTGGAGGACTTTCTAAATTATCTATTTTGATGCTTGGAGTTGGACCATATATTACTTCATCTATAATAATGCAGCTTCTTACAATCATGTCTCCTCGTTTGAAGGCAATGTATCAAGAAGACGGAGAAACTGGACGTAAAAAATTTACTCAATTCAGTAGAATGATTACAGTTCCTCTTGCTATTATTCAAGGATTAGCTCTTTTATTCCTTTTGAGAAAAGAAGGAATACTAGGAGATTTATCTATGTTTAACATGCTTACTAGTCTTTCAGTTATAGTTGCAGGTTCAATGCTTATTATGTGGATAGGTGAATTGATTTCTGAGTTTGGGATTGGAAATGGAATGTCACTTATAATCTTTGCTGGAATTGTTGCAAGTATTCCAAGAGAAATATCTCAATTCCTATTTACTTTCAATGTTGCTAATCTTCCATTGTATTTACTATTCTTAGCTGTAGGATTTTTGATTATTGCAGGGGTTGTTGTTATGACAGAAGCAGAAAGACCAATACCTGTTACCTACGCAAAGCAAGTTCGTGGGGATCATATTGCTGGTGGAACACAAACTTATTTACCTCTTCGTGTTAACCAAGCAGGAGTTATTCCTATAATCTTTGCACTTTCTATACTACTATTTCCTCAACTTATAGGTAATGCACTATCTGGTATGAGTAACCATATACTTCTTTCTATTTCTAAGGGATTGCTTTGGTTTGTTTCAAATACTTGGGTATATTCATTATTCTATTTTATTTTTGTATTCTTATTTACATATTTCTATACAGCTGTTACTTTTGATCCAGATCAGCTTGCAACTAATTTACAAAAGAATGGAGCTTTCATTCCAGGTATTCGTCCAGGAACAGCAACCCGTGATTATATAGAACGTGTTTTAACTCGTATAACAACAATTGGAGCCGTATTCTTAGGTATAATAGCTGTTCTCCCCTTGATAATGAAAGCAATTACAGGTATAACCGCTTTTGCTATCGGAGGTACTGCACTTCTAATCGTTGTCTCTGTTGTTTTAGATTTGATTAAAAAGATTGAAGCACAACTGTCGATGAGAGAGTATTAAAAAAGACCTAATTGATTAGGTCTTTTTTAATATATAAACATTTTAGTATATAATATAAAAATGAATAAACCACAAACATTTATATTCTTTGGTAAATCTGGATGCGGAAAAGGTACCCAGCTTAAACTTTTAAAAGATTATTTAAATAAAGAAGATGAAAGTAGAAAACATTTTGCTTTTTCTACTGGTGATGGATTTAGAGAATTTTTTAATAAAGATACTTATGCAAGTAATCTGTCAAAAGAGATTACAGCAAAGGGAATGCTCCAGCCATTATTCCTTACAATCTCTTTGTGGGGGAATGCTTTTCTTAATAATTTAGAGAAAGATAATCATATATTTATAGATGGCTACCCAAGACGTGCCGAGGAAGCAGTAGTAGTAGATGGAGCATTAAAATTTTTTGATAGAAATGATGTAATAATTTTAGATCTCTTGGTATCTCGTGAGACCTCAAAGAAAAGAATGCTTGCACGTGGTAGATATGATGATACAGAGGAAAATACAGAGGTGAGATTAGACTGGTATGATAAAGATGTTATACCGGCTGTTGATTATCTAAAAAATCAAAAAGGATATAATTATATTTCAATAGATGGTGAAAGAAGTATAGAAGAAATTCACGAAGAAATTATTAACAAAATTAAACCTTATTTTATATAATATGCAAGAAAAAGAAACAATAATAATATCTCTTGGAGGGTCTATGGTGATTCCTGATATGCCAGATGGAGAATTTATTTTAAATTTTAAAAAGATAATTTTAAATTGGACAAAGAAAGATAAGAAATTTGTTATTATTGTCGGAGGAGGGAAAACATGTAGACGTTATAACGAAGCCCTAAGTAAAGTTATAAATGCAACAGATGAAGACCTTGATTGGATGGGAATATATACTACACAATTAAATGCTCAACTCGTGAGGCTTTCTTTTGGAGATGATGCGTCTAATCAGATTGTAACTGATCCTTCTGTTGTTAAAGATATTGATAGCGATATTATTATTGGAGCAGGATGGAAACCAGGGTGTTCTACTGATACAGATGCAGTTATGATTGCAAAAGAGATAAATGCAAAAAAGGTTATAAATATGTCTAATATAGATTATGTTTATGATTTTGATCCAAAGACAAATCCTAATGCACAGAAGTTTGAAAATCTTACATGGAAACAGTATCGTTCGTTTATACCTTCTGAATGGAAGCCAGGATCAAATACCCCGTTTGATCCAATTGCTTCAGAGATGGCCGAAAAAGAGGGTATTGAAGTTGCTTTTATGTCTGGACATTCATTGGAAAGTCTTGAAAAATATTTAAACGGTGAATCTTTTATTGGGACAACAATTAAATAGTTAAAAATTCTAATATAATACAGAGCCCGAAGCTACGCTTCGGGCTCTGTATATTTTAGGGTAAGATTTTAGTATAATAATTCCATGGAATCACAAGCTAAATCCTGTCAAAACTGCAAAAAAGACTTTATTATTGAGCCTGATGACTTTTCTTTTTATAATAAAATGAAAGTCCCTTCCCCTACCTTTTGTCCAGAATGTAGAAGACAGAGGAGACTTGCTTGGTATAATCCATTTAATTTATTTCATCGTAGTTGTGATTTGTGTGGAGATAAATTTGTATCTATGTACCCATCAGAAGCTCCTTACGTAGTTTACTGTCCAAAATGTTGGTGGAGTGATAAATGGGATTTTAAAGATTTTGGTATGGATTATGATTTTTCAAAACAATTTTTTACACAATTTAATGAGCTTATGCATAAAGCTCCAATGCTTGGACTTTCTATAAATTCAACTACAACTGTTGGTTCTCCTTATAATAATCATGCTAATGATTTAAAAGATTGCTATCTAACTTTTGATTCAGGGTTTAATCAAGAATGTGCATATGGTTCATCCATGACAGGGAATAGAGAAAGTTTCGATAGTTCTTTTGTTATGGATTGTGATATGGTTTATGATTGTATGAATTTATACAAAAGTCATCATACTGTTGGAACAAGAGGAAATATACGTTTTTGTATAAATTGCTACTTTGTTCGTGATTGCGAGAATTGTCAGGATTGTTTTATGTGTGCCGGGTTGAAGAATAAAAAATATTGTTTTAAGAATGAACAATATACAAAAGAAGAATATGAAAATTTGATTAGTGAATATGATTTATCTTCTTATTCTGGTTATAGAAAAGCACAAAAAGATTCAAATATTTTTTGGAAAACTTTACCACCAAAACCAGCATGGGATACAATGTCTGTGAATTGTACAGGTAGTTATATTTTTAATTCAAAAAATTGTCATGAATGTTACAATATTTCTGGTAATGAAGATTGTAAATATATGATGGATGTTTATTATACAACAACAAAAAACTGTTATGATATTTGTGGTTGGGGTCAGTATTTAGAGAATTCTTATGAATGTGGTGTTGTTGGTGAATACACATCAAATATTTTGTTTTCTCAAGAAAGTGGAATTAATCTTATAAACGCACAATATTGTAAACTTGCTCTTGGTGGACAAAATCAATTTGGTTGTGTTTCTGCTCGAAAAGGAGAAAATGTTATTTTTAATAAAGTATATTCCAAAGAAGAATATAAAATATTAAGAGAAAAAATAATAAAACA
>CAIJZW010000031.1 GCA_903825265.1 uncultured bacterium
ATTTAAATCTTAATTTACTATTCCAAAATCCTTAAGATTTTCTTCTAATATTTTAAATTAGGTGGGCACATATATATAAATGTTTATATTTGTGCAACTCTGGGACAGAAATGCCCCATTAGAATAAATTAGGGGAGATTTATTCTCCCATCAAAATAAATAAAATAAATTGTGCCAAATGCACCTACAGAATAAAGCTGTATCAATCCTATCCAATCTTTTCTGAGATACTTTCCAACCTAAGACTTTCTTGTCTTGTGACCAAGCATTCTCTATATTTACTCTCTGGAAATATTCTTTTAGATAGTTCCAGGTATCTTCAACGAACTCTTTCATCATATTAAGCCATTCATCTCCATGTCCTAATCCGATTCCCTTTTTTGGAAGGATATATACTTTTGATCCTGGAAACATCTTGACATAGCATGGATTCCCATAATATTTGTCAAGCCTAATAGATTCAATTGAAATATCTAATAGTTTGAGCATTTCAATAGCCTTATCAAATGCCTTTCTCTCGCTAATAAAACTGGTTCCATAGCAAACATACATTCTCGTTGAAATATCCATTAAAGCAAAATTATAGACAAATGCTTTTTTATCGTCTTCTGGATCTTGTTCTTTCACTTTATCTTTAAGCTTATTTACCTCTGTAAGATAGTGTTTACTAATAAACAAACTATAGCCTGTGGCATCACCACAGCAATTTATGTTTTTGATATTTTTATTTTTCAATAGAAGTATCAGTAAGTTGAATAAAGCAGCATGAGTTTCAGGATCAGAATAGAGTCTTTCAACATATTTATAGCTTACATCAATTCCAGTCATCAAAGAGAAAAGTGTCATCATATAAGACATATTCCTGTTGCTTTTTCCAAATAGCTGATGGATTAATATCATCCTTAATTTTTGATCGGGCTTCAATAAAGGTCTGACACCTTTTTCCCTATAAAATAACAGGGTTCTTGTTGCTTCGTTTGTTATCGGAGCAAGGACTTTGATTGCTTTTTTTATCCTTTTTTTGAATTGCTTGTCATATTCAGCGTAATCAATCTCTTGTGCCTCAATTTTCTCTCTAGATTCCTTCCTATACTTGGGAAGAATAAATCTTTCTAATTCAACCTGCTTTTTATCAACATGCTTTTCCCAAATTTGTCCCATATTTTCACCTTCGTTTATAAAATAATAATGCATAACTATATTTATGTTTTTCTATGTTATTTTATATATAATTGTAGTATAGAAAAACTTAAGTATTATAATGCCTAACAAATAGTTTATAAAATAAGTAATATTGATTAATAAATGGTATTCCTTAGAAATAAGAGGGTAAAGGGCAAAAAATATTATTACATTGTAGAGAGTAGAATAGTTAAGGGTAAAATCAAACAGTTTGTATTATGTTATCTGGGCAACGCAGAGAATATTCTTAAATTCTATAAACAAAAAAAGAAAACCTAATCATATTTTATTTCTGTCCCAGAGTTTATAGCATAATAACATTTTTATACTTTATAATTATAAATTTAGTATGGAACAAAGAGGGATTCAACAAAATAATATATCTCAGTCAGGAAACTTTCAACCAAGAGCTCCTTTTCAGCCAAAGCAATTTCAGCCAAGATTTCCTCCTAATAGTTTCCCACCACAAAACCCTCCGCCTGCAATATCCAGTCCATCAATACCTAATGAGCCAAAGAAAAAAAACTGGTTATTAATACTTGGAATAATCATTGTAGTTGCCTTTATTATAATTATAATACTTGCAGTTATTTTCTTAAGAAATCATTCACAGACAATAACAGATGAAGAACTATCCGCAGGCAAGACCTTAGAGGTTACTAGCCAATTAGTTATCAAAGCAGATAGTGATACTTATTTATTAAAAGTAGATAAAACAAACCCAGCCAGTATTTCCTTAACCTTAACTGGAATCCAATCTGAAAACAAAAAAACAATTTCTGTTGGAGAAGAATCAACAATCTCCTATTCTGACTACAATATTAATATAAAACTTGAAAAAATCTCAAATAACAAACCAACACTCACAATAAGGAAAATTGAAAAACAAACAAACAATAATATTAATA
>CAIJZW010000032.1 GCA_903825265.1 uncultured bacterium
TCATTTAGTTTACCTAAGTTTATATTCATAATACGAATGCGTTTAAGGTTTATAACTTTATGATGTAGAGCTTCACACATACGTCGTATTTGACGTTTTTTGCCCTCTGTAAGCACTATATTGAAGGTATCCTTTGATTTACTAGTACTTCTCCATACCTGACATTTTTTACTTACAAATTTATCAAAGTGAACACCATTACCCATAAGTTCGATAAATTTATCTGAAAAGTTTGGCTCTACTTTTACAACATATTCTTTCTCGTGAACATATTTAGGGGATAGAAGTCTGTCCGTTATACGGCCATCATTTGTCATTAATATTAGTCCATGAGAATCTTTATCAAGTCTACCAATAGGGAAGACTACTTCTTTAAATTTTGTAACTTTTAGTATGTCTTTTGTATTAATATCTGGATTTGTAGAAACACCTACCGTTTTATTATAAGCATAGTATACATAATCTTTTTTAGGAGCTTTGTCGCTAACAGTAACTTCTCCATCTCTATACACTTGATCTCCAAGTTCTGCTATTCGTCCATTTATACGAACAAAACCCTTTTTAATTAACTCGTCAGCACCTTTTCTTGTTGCATAATTATGTAGAGCAAGATATTTATTTATTCTGATTGGATATTCCATATTGATTATTGATTTTTAGTTTAGGTATATAGTATAACCCGATTAATGTAATTATGCCAAGAACAGAGAATAGGAATTTTAGTGGTAAGAATATGAAAATTAAAGTACTAATAAGAGGAGCAATTATGTATGCAACAGGTGTCATATCTCTAAATACGCTAAGTAAGAAGGTATCTTCTTCTTTTGTATGCATAAAGAAATAAATTTCTGAAGTAGTTTCTGTGATACTTGCTCCCATTCTAGTCATAAATAATACAAGAGACCATAATGCTATATTTTTAGTTGTAATAAATGAGATAATGAAAGTTGAAATACTCATTATTAAAATACCAATAAAGAGCAAGGTTCTTCTTTTGATATGATATTTGTCTATTAATATTCCAACAGGTAAACCGAATATAACAAAAGGAGTAAGCATTATTGTGAAAATAACCCCTATTTGATCCCATTTGAAACCAATATGTTCAAACAAATAAATAGGCATATAAACAACCATCCATGCATAGAAAAATTGCAAAATAAAATTTATAACAGTTATTGCTAGCATATGGCGATTAGCTTTTAAGTATCTATAAGTTTCCAAGAATGGTGTTTTTTTGTATGTACTATCTTCAAATGTTTTAACAGAGAAGACTAGTCCAATAGCCATAACAATTGTTGCTATGAAGGATAAAACATAGATTGATATATAGCCACCTTCTTTTGTAATAAGCATGGCTGTGATAAGAGGAGATATCATCCATGCAAGGTTTATTATTGTTAAATAAAGCCCTCTTGTTTTCCCAATAGTTTCAGAGTTTCCAAAGTGTTCGATAAAAATATCTAAAGAAAATATTACTAGTGTATTTGTGGCACTTAATAATATGAAAGATGTACCTATTATATAAGGATTTTTTGAAGTAATTATTCCTACAAGAGACACCATATTAACTAAAAGTGATGATAATACAAATTTACGATTACCAAAATATTTTAAAATATTAACACTTCTCGATAAAAATATTAAAGTTACCAATGAAGAAATTGTATAAAGAATACCAACATATTTTTCACTTATTATCTTTGTTAGAAATGTAGAGTTAACATATGCTGACAGTGCAATATGCAATGTGAACAGGAATGATAAAATATACATTCGATTTATTTTGTTCATATGTTATTAAAGCTCCACAAATTATTTTATAGAATAATTTGTGGAGCTTCCATTTTTAAATATTTAATAATACGGGTATAACTAGAGGTCTTTTTGCTGTTTTTTGGAATAAGAATTTAGAAATATTATCTCCTAGATTTGTTTTGATATTATCAAAATTAATTGGATTTACTCCAACAGTACCGTCTTCAATAGTCTTTTTGATAATGATTCTTACTTGATGGAGTAATTCTTGATTTTCTTTTAGATAGATAAAACCTCTTGAGATAATATCTGGAGATTTACGAAGTTTGCCAGTAGTTGCATCAATTGTAGCAATAAGAACAAACATGCCGTCTTGCGCAAGCATAACTCTATCTCTTATGACAACATCTTGTTCATCACCAATAGAAAATCCATCAACCATCATAGGTCCTGAAGGGGCTTTCTCTTTACGAAGAATTATTTTACTACCATTATCAACTATTTCTATAATAGATCCATTATCTGGAACAATTATATTGTCCATAGACATACCTAAAGACATCGCTATTTCTTTGTGTTTTACGAGCATTGAATGCCATCCATGAATAGGGATAAAGAATTTAGGATGAGTTTTTCTATGAAGCCATTTAATATCTTCTTGGTTTCCGTGACCAGTCGCATGAATGTATTCTTCACTTGTTCTGTAACTTATTATTTTTACTCCTTGTCGTGTTAAATTATCTTTTAGATGTTGAACAGCCATTTCGTTACCTGGAACAATAGAAGCAGATAATATAATAGTATCTCCAGGTTTAATTACAAATTTTCTGTGAGTTTTATTTGCAGCACGATTCAATGCAGCAAATTCTTCTCCTTGAGCACCAGTCATAAGTATTATAATTTTATTAGGAGGGTATTGATCTATTTCTTCCAAAGAAATTATTGTACCTTTCTTAGGTTTAAATAATCCTGATTGTTCACAGACTTCCATATTTGTCTTAAGAGATCTTCCGTCTAGTATCACTTTTTTCCCAAGAGATTCTGCGATTTCTACAATTTTAATTAAACGAGTTATATGAGAAGCGAAGGCCGCAATTATTATACGTCCTGTACCTTGTTTAATAAGTTTATCAAGTCCTTCATGAACTTTTATTTCAGGAAGAGCGAATCCTTCGTTCTCTATATTTGTAGAGTCTGTCATTAAAAGAAGAACTTTTTCTTTATCAAAAAATGCATACTCTTTTTCTTCTTCATCACTTACTTTTCCGTCAACTTGATCAAGTTTGTAGTCTCCAGGTGTTACGATAACTCCGTAAGGTGTTTCTATTACTATACCCATAGAATCTGGAACTGTATGGGTAACACCGAAGAATCTTATGCGTATATCTCCTGCATATATAACGGAATCTTTTTCTACCACATTTGTTTTAAGTGCGGGTAAATGAGGGAACTCTTCTTGTCTCTTTTTGATCATTAAGATAGATAGATTTCTAGAATAAAGGGGAGGATTTCCTATGCGATTCATAACAAGAGGGATGCCACCTATGTGGTCTAAGTGTCCGTGTGTTACAAACATTCCTCTTATCTTATCTTTGCGTTCTTCTAAGTAAGTTGTATTTGGTATTATATAATCGATTCCTGGTGTATCTTCTGTTTTGAATTGCATACCAGCATCTATAACAATAATATCATTACCAATTTCAATGGCTGTCATATTTTTTCCTATTTCTTCTACTCCACCAAGTGGAATTATTCGGACAACTCCTGGTAATGGTGGGGGAATAAGATTTGTTTTATTTTTTCTTACGATAACAGCATTTTCTTTTGGTGGAACAGGTGATTTAATATGAGATCTTCTCCCCCCCTTGCTGTTACCATATTGGTAACTTCCACGACTAATTTTATTGAAGTTTGTATTTTGCTGTTTTGCAGGTGTTTGAGTTGTTGTATTAGTATTAATTTCAGTTCTAGGTGTTGTGTTCTTATGGATTACTTTTGTATTGTTTGTCTTACGAAATTGAAAATTATTATTTCTATTTGTTGTATTTTGTTGTGTTTTTGGTTTTTCGTTCATATTTTTATTTCATCTTAGTTTGAATGAGTATTTGTTTGTTATTTAGTAAATATTTTCCATACATGATCTATGTCTGCATACCATTTATAAATAGATGCAAATCTATCAGAAGGATTTATTAATGTATTAATGTTTATATTATTAAGTTTGTTTGATGTGGCATATGTATACTGAGGAGAGTAAATTAATAAAGCTGGTAGATCTTTATTAAATTCTTCTACGAAGTCTTTGTATGGCATATCTCTACTTTTTTCATCTATTGTGTTTTGGATTTTATCAAGTATTTTATCTGCATTAGCATTGTTGTACATTGATATATTAAGCCCTGGGTCTTTTCTTTGAGAAGAATGCCAGAATGAAAATAAGTCTGATTCATGGTTTATTACTTGACCAAAGAATAAAGCTTCATATTCACGATTTTTTATAATTTTATTTAGTGTCCCTGTCTCGTAAACTTTCTCTGTGTTAACCTTCACTCCTATTTTTGCTAGTTCGTTTTTAATAATTTCTGTTACATTCCTTAGTTCAGGAGTATCTCCTGTTGTAAGAGAGAATTCTAAACGAACAATTGGACCATTATCTACTTTTACTTGTTCTGTTATTGTTTTCTTTCCAACCTTTTTTGTTTTAGTCACAGTGGATAATCCTCCTTTTGTTCTTATTCCATCATTTCCCATTATCCAGCCATTTTTATCTAATAATTCATTTGCCTTAGCTATATCAGTGTTAGTCTCTGAATTGTTTCCATTATTAAAAATATTTTCAGGGATAGGATTATTTATTATTGTTCCATATCCATATAAAACTTTATTTATAATTTCTTGTTTATCTAAAGCATAATTAAAAGCTTTAATTACATTTGAATCAGTAAAAATTTTGTTGTTACTATCATTGTAAAATAATCCGAATATTCTTGGTAATGTAGTTGTGTGAATATTATAACCAGCTTCTTTTGTTATTAGGGTATTTTTAAAACTCATGTCCCCAGTTTGGTCAATTGAATGAGATAAAATATCTTTCATTAGATCCTTTTCATTAGAGTAAGAAACGATTGTTACATTCTTAATATGAGGAGTTCCTAGTATGAATCCTTTAAATCTTTCAAGAATATATTTTTGCGGAATTCCATCACTATTTTTTATAACAGATTTTATTTTGTACGGACCTGAGCCTATTGCTTTAATATTAAAAGGAGAGATGTTAAAAAGAGAATTATCTACATTTTTCCATATATGTGAAGGTAAAATTCCGATTGTCATATTATCTAAAAATGATATATATGGTTTATTAAGAGTGAATTCTACTGTTCGATCATCTTTTTTTGTTGTGGTTACTATGTTCCAGCCAGTTCTGGGACTTTTTATTGATGGATCTTTTATTTTATCTATAGTAAAGACAACATCATCTGCAGTTACAGGGGATCCATCTTGGAACTTAGCATCCTTTTTTATTATGAATGTGTATTTTAATCCATCAGAAGAAAGAGTGTAAGATTCTGCTAAATCATAAATAAAATCTCCATCAGAATTTCTTCTCATAAGTCCACTATAAACAAGAGATACAAGGTCTTTGTCTGCGTCTGATAAAGCTAGTACTGGATTTATCAATGTTGGCATACCAATAACTCCTTCAGTTATTGATCCACCATTCATTGGTATTTCAACTAGAAAAGTATTATTTATCTTATTTAAGATTATTATAATTGATACAAAAGCAACAATAGTTAATATTATGAAAATATAAAATTCTTTCTTTGGAAATGATTTCAGAGCTTCTATTAGATTTTGTTTTTTAGGAATACGAAATTCTTTTATAAATGATAGAAATTTATACATAAAGGCACTCTTAAAAGTGTAATTTATTAGTTAATATTGTAGTTTTATTTACTACTTAACGAATATTGCAATGAGAGATGATAGGGTTAGTAGAACAGCAACAACAATTGTTGTTGCAAAAATGAACTTTTCAAATCCACGACGTGTATGGTAAAGACCACCAGTGTCTCCTCCTCCTAGGACTCCTCCTACTCCTGCGTCAGATTGTTGTAGTAAAATAGCTACAATTAGGATAATAGATAGTATAATCTGTATATAAGGCAATATATTAGCAATAATCGTCATGTTTTATATGTTACTATATTTGTTTAAATTTTGCAAATAAAATGTTTCTATTTATTTGGTTCAACATGTATCAATATATTTGAAATTTCTGGCATTTCTGTTTGTAGTTTATCTTTAAGTATATGTGAGATAGAGTGTCCATCTTTAACAGATATTTCACCATCTACTGTTATGTGTAGATCTACATGATATTTCATTCCTGTTTTTCTTATGAGACATTTTTCTGTATCCAAGACGCCTTCTGTTTTTTTTGAGATTTCTCTTATTATACTAATAATATCATCATGGGTATGTTCATCCATAACTTCTCCTAAAGCAGGTCGAAAAATAAGATAGCAATTATATAAGATGAATAAAGAAGCAAATAAAGCAGCCCAGTCGTCAGCAGATTCAAATCCTTTCCCAAATATTAAAGCTATAGATATTCCAATAAATGCAGCCACAGAAGTAATTGCATCACTTCTGTGGTGCCAAGCATCAGCTTTTAAAGAAGAGCTTTTTGTTTCAAGACTTTTCTTTATAACTAATCTATATGAAATTTCTTTCCATATTATTATCCCAGCAAGGATTAATAGGGTATAAGCACGAGGTAAATCATGAGGAGTTTGTATATTTATAATTGCTTGGCGTGCGATGATTCCCGCAGAAACTATTAATGATCCAACAACTGCAAAAGTAACTAAAGGCTCAATTCTTCCGTGTCCATATGGATGATTTTTGTCTGGTGGACGACTTGAATATTTAATACCAACTAAGACTAAAATAGAAGAAAATATATCAGTTGTGGATTCTATCGCATCAGCAATAAGAGCATAAGAGTTACCAAAATATCCAGCTATCCATTTTATTATAGCGAGAGATGCATTGCTCAAAATACTGAAGTATGTAGTTTTTATTGCAGTTTTTTCGTGTGACATAGAGGTAGTTTAGCATGAAAGAAAATAGAGGGGAAGTTAGATATGTTCCAAGGGGATTCATTGTGTTTCTATTTGACAAAGTTAATATAGTATGCTTTTATAGCAAAAATACTTCTTTATAAAGAATAAAGAACTTCATGTAAATACGAACTTAAAATTTAAAAAATGAAAAAGTTGATTAATTATTCAATTGTAGTCAATGTGATTGGCCAAGTTTTAGTTTTTATTTTTCATAAGGACCCAGCGGGTACTTACACAGAACTAACAATAGGAAATCAGATTAATGATTTCTTAACTATTAGTTTAATTACTTTTATTACAGGATTAATACTTATTTTATATTCTGGCAATAAAAATGGTAATAAAAATAAAAAAGTTGAACCATTAAAAACAATTATTGAGACGACTGGAATAGTTTGTATCGTTCCAATTATGTTTTTGTTCATGTTATTTCCATTCAGGGAAGAATATGTATCTGAGTTATTTAGTTCATGGATACTTATTATTTTATTGTTGTTACTTTTAATAGATGGTCTTATTTTAGGGCTATATGAAACAGTGCAGAAAAAATAACTCGTAAAAAAGAAAACTTTTTTACGAGTTTTCTTTTTTATCTAAAATTAATAAGGATGATTCTTTCTGATTTACATATGACGCGAGTATATACCTTGATGTTATTTAATACGAAAGGTGTACTCGTCCTCTCACACGAAGCACACCAGTGCTTCGCTCTGGGCACAAATACAAAAACAGATGTTGTACGTCAAGGTAAGACATCCAACATCTGTTTTTGTATTTGTGCCCAGGAGAGGACTTGAACCTCCAAGGATTGCTCCATTAGTTCCTAAGACTAACGCGTATACCAATTCCGCCACCTGGGCATGAAACTATACTAGCAAAAAAATATATAAATTGCTACTTTTTCTAAAATAATTTTATTAAATTTACCTTAGGGAGGCCTGGAGCGGAATCGAACCGCTGTATAGAGATTTTGCAGATCTCTGCCTTACCACTTGGCTACCAGGCCTTTTTATTTTATATCAGAGGTACAACCTCCGAAGCCATCTAGAGGTTGGACCTCTGATAACTAATTCATCTTAACCTTGGATTAATAATTCGTCAATTTTTTGTCGATTTTTTTCTCCTTCATCTATCTCAACATCAAGAAAGGGGATAGGATTTATCTTTAATCCTTTAGCGACGTATTTACGTAATTCACCAAGGTTTCTTTTGATGAATCCATAAGCAGCCTTTTCTTTTTCTCTTGGTAGAACGCTAATCATTATTTTAGCGCGTTTATTATCAGAAGAAAGAACTATCCTCGTGACAGTTATCATGGAAGTAGGGCCAGCTTCTTTCTCTATAAAAATAGCTGAAAGTTCTTTTATATGGTTTGTTATTTTTTCTGATCTATATTCTGACATAAATTTAAAGCGTAATAAATTATTTTATAAAAAAATGTCTGGCCCCTCGTCCTCCCTCATCCGAGGACTTTTTTTATAATATAATTTGTGTAGCGTTTATATTATTTGATAGTTATTATAAAGGCTTCTAATACATCACCTGGGGCAATATTTATTTTGGTTTCTACTTGAACACCACAATCATTTTCTTCTAATACTTCTTTGGCTTTTATTTTATTATGCTGAAGTTCAATAATTTTACCACGACCTATCTCAAAGTCACGACGCATTATACGAACCTGACCTCCATTTACAATTCTTCCGTTTAGAACTTTACCCCCAACAACTTGTTTGTCTTTTGTTGCGCCAAAAGTTTTTAGTATTTTAAGTGAACCTGTTACTTCTACAATTTCTATTTTAGGTTTTCTTTCTTCTATTATAATTTTCAGCCAATCTGTTAGTTTATAGATAATATCAAATACTTCTACGTTAATTTTAAGTGTTTCATTTAGGTCTCTTGCCCCGTTATCTAGTTTTGTATTGAATCCAACAATAATAGTTTCTTTATTGGCATTTGCCATTTTTAAATCAGATTCATTTATAGCTCCAACTCCAGAACTTATTATTTTATAAGAAATTTCTTCATTATTTAATTTACCCATTTCTTTTTCAATAGCTTCCATTGAGCCAACTACATCTGTTTTTATTATGATTGGAATTATTTTACCAGAAGAAGGGGCGACTCCTTTGTAATTTATATTTTGGATGGTTTCACTTTTTATTTGGTTAATATAATTTTCTGCTTCTTTTTTTGTAGAGAATGATTCAAAAGTGCTTCCAACTTCAGGCATAGATTCAAAACCAACAAGAAGAATAGGGGAAGAGAATGTAACTTCTTTGATTGCTTTACCTAGAAAGTTTTCCATTATACGAGTTGTAACTAAAGCTTGTCCTGCTACTACAAACATTCCAGATTTTAAAGTTCCATTTTTGATTATAGCAGTTGCAGAGATACCTCTTTTAGGTTCACGATTTGCTTCTATTATTATACCTGAAGCATTCTGTTCGCTGTTGCCAGTGAAAGATTGCATATCAGATACAAGAATAATCATATCTAAAAGTTCGTTAATGCCAGTTCCAACTTTTGCAGATATAGGCACAAAGGGAATATCACCACCTAACCCTTCAAGATAAATACCTTTTTCTACAAGGTCCATTTTTGTTTTTTCTATATTTGCATTCGGTCTATCTATTTTATTAATAGCAACAATGTAAGGTATCTTACTTTCTATAATTGTATTATATGCTTCAATAGTTTGAGCTTTAACAGAATCTTCAGCAGATACAACAAGAATTGCTATATCAGCAGCTTCTGCCCCACGAGCACGCATTTTAGAAAAAGCCTCATGCCCAGGAGTATCCAAAAATGTAATTGCTCTATTTTCTCCTATTTCAGATTTATGATTTACTTCATATGCACTGATTGATTGGGTAATACCACCAGCTTCTTTTTCTACAACATTTGATTTACGGATGTAATCTAATAATGTTGATTTACCATGGTCCACATGACCCATCACAACAACAACAGGTGGTCTTACCTTTTTGTTTCCTTCTTCATTTTTTTGTAATGGTTCTTTATTCATTTTATTTTGATTTTTCTAAAACACTTTTTTCTTCAGTGGATAATTCAAATTCTGATTTGAAATTTATTATTGGCTTTGCAAATATACTCATACGATCACGAGCATATAAACTAGACATAATGACACCATTTCCTTTATCGTTTAAGAATGAAATAGCGAAACTTTGATTACCTCCTGCATCTTCGAATGGGTTAAATCTTACTGTCTCTACGTTTCTTATTGTTTTATCAAGACGATCGTCAATTATTACTAAGTGTTTGTCTATTTTTGATTGAGTCTCTCTAATTGTTGCCATTTGTTCTCCTAATTGAATCATGACATCTTCTAGGTTACGTGCTTTTGTTCCGGCAAAAAATTTCTTAAAACGATACTCTGTTAGTCCTATCCATAACAAAAGGACTATTACTAAACCTGAAAGTATATAAACTAAAATAGAAATACTCATAACTTAAAAGAGTATATACTAATAAGGCTTTTTTTACAACTATGTTATAATGATTTTTATATGTTTAAGAAGAAAAGTATATATCTTGATCACGCAAGTGCAACTCCTTTAGATAAGAAGGTTTGGAATTTAATGTCCTCATATGATAAGGATTTTTTTGCTAATGCAACTTCTATTTATAATAGTGGAGTAAAAGCTCGAAATATTATAGAGGAAGCAAGAAAAAATATTGCAAAAGAGATAAATGCTCATAGTGATGAAATTATTTTTACAGGGAGTAGTACAGAAAGTAACGCTCTGGCAATACTGGGAGTAATTACTAATTACCAATTACTAATTACTAATTCGAAAATTCCCCACATTATAACTTCAGAGATAGAGCATCCCGCTGTATTAGAAAATTGTAAACTTTTAAAAGAGAGAGGTGAAATAGAAGTAACTTATATAAAAGTAAATGAAAATGGAATTTTGAATCCAAATGATATAAAAGAAGCAATTAAAGATAATACAATTCTGGTTTCTATTATGTATGCTAATAATGAGATTGGTACGATTGAACCCTTACAGGAAATTGCAAAAGAGATTAGGCGTTATAAAAAGCATCAGCTGTTGGACGTCTCCTGTAGCCGTACAACATCTGATGCTTTTCCTATTTTCCATACTGATGCTACTCAGGCTATGAATTATTTGGATATATCTAATATTGAAAAATTAGGAGTGGATATGCTTTCTTTTAATGGTTCAAAAATTTATGGACCTAAAGGTGTTGGAGTTTTGTATAAAAAAAGAAGTATTAAACTTTCTCCACTATATGGTGGAGGAGAACAAGAATTTGGTTTACGTTCAGGGACTGAGAATATTGCTTCTATCGCAGGGCTTGCTCTTGCTCTTCAGATTACAAATAAAATGAAAGATAAAGAAGTGGCAAGGCTTATAGAACTTCGTGATTATGGAATAAATAAATTATTAACATTAGATGCGTCGCCATTTAAAATTATTTTAAATGGCGACGCATCTAAACGACTTCCAAATAATATAAATATCTCTATATCAGGTATTTCAAGTGAACTTCTTGTATTAGAATTTGATGCAAAGGGGATAGAGGTTTCTTCTAAGAGTGCTTGTAAAAGTGATGAAGATAATGATTCTTATGTTATAAGTGCCTTAAGAAAAGCTCAAGGAAAAATTTCTAATACAGAAGAAGGCTCTCTTCGTATAACTTTAGGACGAAATACAAAAAAGTCTGATATTGATAGATTTATAATTGTTTTAATTAAGATTTTAAAAAAATATAACAAGTGGAAATAGATAGTGTTTTGTGATATAATAGCTATATGGATATTAAAGAATTAGACAAAAAACAGCTTATATTACTTACATTACTTATAACTTTTGTGGTTTCTATTGCTACAGGTATTGTGACTGTTTCTCTTATGAATCAGATGCCTAAAAGTGTGCCACAGACCATTAATAATGTTATTCAAAGAACAATAGAGAAAGTTACAACAGTAGAGACTCCCATCAAAGATACTTCTACTACTAAAACACAAGAATCTAATCTTGTTGTTGGGGATGGAGATGTCGTTGTTTCTATTTATCCAAGTGAAGTTAAATCAATTCCTTCAAATACTGATGCTTCATCTAGTGTTGTAGATCAAATTAATACTTCTACTAGTAACGGTACTGTTGGAACTTCTACTGAAGTTAAAGAACTTGGTCAAGGAATTATTATTTCAGATGTTGGTCTTATTCTTGTAGAGTCTTCTGTTTTAAATGATAGCCAAGTTTATAAAGTTATTTTAAATAAAGTTGATTTTGATGCTACTATTTTGAAAAAGTTTACTAATGGATTTTCTATTCTAAAAATTTCCGAGAAGAAATCTACACCTACAACTCCAGAGAAAATTGATGCAACAAAATCAACACAATAAAATTTAAAATAATTAATTTGTTCTGTATTTTAATTTTTTAATTATTAATTTTAACTATATTTTTATGCCCCCATTTAATCATTTTACAACTAAAGCAAAAGAAGTAATTCGAAAAAGTCACGAGCTCGCAATAGAAAGAGGTCAGAATCATGTAAATGTCCTTCATCTCCTTACGGCACTTCTTGTTCAAGAAGATTCTATTGTTGTTTCTATTTTAGATAAAATAGAAGTGGATACAACTTTATTAGTAGAAAATTTAAGTGATATGATTGAGTCTCCTGAAAACAGAAGTACTTTGTCTCCATCTTATCAAATATATCTCACTCCAGATCTTGCTCAGACTATAGAAAATTCTAGTAAAATTGCTTCAGATATGAAGGATGATTTTGTTTCAACAGAACATCTATTCTTTTCGATTTTAGATACTCCTGGAGAAGCTAGGGAACTTTTAGGTAAATTTAAAATAAATAAAGATCAAGTTGTTGAAGTTTTAAATCAATTAAGAAAAGAAAAGGGTAGTGGTATAAATACCCCAAAGCAATCTAAGCTTATAGGTAAGTTTACAAGGAATCTTACTTTGCTTGCTCGTCAAGATAAGTTAGATCCTGTTATTGGTCGTGAGAAAGAAATTATGCGCATGATGCAAATTCTTTCTCGTCGTACGAAGAATAATCCTATTTTAATAGGTGAAGCTGGTACAGGTAAAACAGCCGTTGCAGAAGCTCTTGCTCAAAGAATAGCCAAAAATGATGTGCCTGAAAGTTTGAAAGACAAGGAAGTTGTTTCTTTGGATTTAGGATTGCTTCTTGCAGGAACAAAATATAGAGGAGAGTTTGAAGAGAGACTTCGTGGTATCTTGAAAGAGATAGAGAAGTCTGATGATAAGGTTATTCTATTCATAGATGAGATTCACACAATTGTAGGAGCTGGAAGTTCAGAAGGATCTCTAGATGCTTCAAATATGCTAAAGCCCGCTCTTGCAAGAGGAGAGCTTCGTGCAATTGGAGCAACAACCTTGAAAGAATACCAGAAACATATAGAGAAAGATCCAGCCCTAGCTCGTCGTTTTCAGCCCATCTTTATAGATGAACCAAGTATAGAAGATGCAGTAGCTATTCTTCGTGGACTTAAAGAGAAGTATGAACTTTTTCATGGTGTTCGTATTACGGACGATGCAATACTTGCTGCTGTGAATCTTTCAACTCGTTATATAACTAATAGATATCTTCCAGATAAAGCTGTAGATCTTATAGATGAAGCTTCTTCTTCTTTGCGTATTGCTCTTGAAAACAAGCCACCAGTTTTAGAAGATGCACATAGAAAGATTATGCGTTTTGAAATAGAAAAAGAAGCACTTCTTAAGGAGGTTTCTGTCGATTCAGTTAAAACAGAATCAAGTAAAAAAGCTCAATTAAGAATTAAAGATATAGATAAAGAAATTAGTAATTTAAAAGAGAAAACTCGTGAGATAGAACTTAAATGGAATAATGAAAAAGAAACAGTTAATGAGATTCGTAATATTAAGAAAGAATTAGAAATAATTCGGATAGAAGGAGAGAATGCAGAAATACATGCAGATCTTGCACGTGCTGCAGAAATTCGTTACGGAGAAATTCCTGAATTAAAAAAGAAGTTAGATCTTAAACTTCTTAAACTTAAAAAGTTACAGAAATCTCGTCGAATACTTAAAGAAGAAATTACAGCTGAAGATATTGCAGAAGTTGTTTCTATGTGGACGAATATTCCTCTTTCTAAAATGCTCGAAGAAGAAAGAGAAAAATTATCAAAAATGGAAGAGATACTTCGTTCTCGTGTAATAGGGCAAGATGTTGCTATAAATAAAATATCAAATGTTGTTCGTAGGAATAGAGCAGGGATTTCAGATCCGAATAAGCCTATTGGTTCATTTATATTCTTAGGTCCAACTGGGGTAGGTAAAACTGAACTTACAAAAGCTCTAGCTCAATTTATGTTCAATGATGACAAGTCTCTTATTAGAGTTGATATGAGTGAATACATGGAGCGTCATAGTGTGTCTAAACTTATAGGTTCACCTCCAGGGTATGTTGGATATGATGAATCAGGAAATCTTACTGAGGCTGTTCGTCATAGACCTTATTCTGTAATTCTTTTTGATGAAGTTGAGAAGGCTCATCCTGAAGTTTTTAATGTTCTTCTTCAGGTTTTAGATGAAGGGCGTTTAACAGATGCAAAAGGTAGAATTGTAAATTTTAAAAATACAATAATAATTCTTACTTCGAATATAGGCTCTCAATTTATAGAGAAAATGGAAACTTTAGGTTTTACTAATAGTTCTAAAAAAGATGAATATACTCAAACAAAAGAAAAAGTTTTAGAATCTTTAAAAGATTACTTCCGTCCAGAATTTTTGAATAGACTCGATGATACTATCGTATTTGATATACTTTCTTTAGATACAATTAGACATATAGTAGATTTAAAGATAAAGGTTGTAGTAGAAAGATTAATACAAAAAGAAATTGGTTTTGAAATTTCAAATGAAGCACTTACACACTTGGCAAAAGAAGGTTATGATCCACACTATGGGGCAAGACCTTTAGGAAGATTAATTCAGGATAAAATATTAAATCCAATTGCGAATTTCATTATAGGTAAGGGGATAAAGAAAGGTGATATTGTAACTGTAAATATGAAAGGTAAAGAATTAATAATAGAAATGAAAAAGAAAAAAGTTGTTTCTAATGTAAAAATTTCAAAAAAAGTTAGTTCTAAATAATATAGAATAAAATAGTAGTTTAGTCGCCCCGGCGCACAAATAAAAAAACCTATTGCTTTCGCATAGGTTTTTTTATTTGTGCGCCGGGTTGGATTCGAACCAACGAAGCCCGAAGGCGACAGATTTACAGTCTGTTGTGATAGACCACTCCACCACCGACGCATATTCTAACAGGA
>CAIJZW010000033.1 GCA_903825265.1 uncultured bacterium
CTTTTGACATATAAATAGTATAGCAAAATTTGTAAAATTTTGAAAATTGAGGTGGGGGTTGGTCAGGCATAATTTTCTGCTGAAAATTTTCACGACCCTGCCTCGGCCCGTCGGCCTCCGGCTTTCGACCCCAGCATAAAAAAATAAGCAATTCCCATTGCTTATTTTTTTAATGTGCCCGAGGTGGGGGTCGAACCCACATCCCTTACGAGACACGATTTTAAGTCGTGCGCGTATACCAATTCCGCCACTCGGGCAACTTACTTACAGCTAATATAATTACATATTTTTAGATTTTTTACAACATTTATCTTTTGGTTAAAATAGGTTTTAATTTTTATATTTTATTTTTTAATCATATTTGCCAAAGTTTTTGGTAGGTAAAGTGAAGGGTTAAGATATGCTGTTAGCGCAGATATTGGTTGGGTAAATATTTTACCACCACAACTTTTACTAGGTACAGTTGCTACATTCACTCCATCTGATGCATAAACTGCAACGTGTAAATGTGGGCCAGTTGAAGATCCTGTATTCCCAGACAAGGCAACAGTATCTCCTGCGGATACTTTTTGTCCGATAGTAGCTTTTATCTGTGATAAGTGACCATAAGTACTAGACAATCCATTGTCGTATTTTATAAATACCCATTTACCGAAAGAAGCTCCTTTGCAAGCTATATCTGTATCTCCTGTTCCTAGTACTGTACCACTCGCCATTGCCATAACTTTAGTTCCAACAGAAGCTCTAAAGTCTAATCCGTAATGGAATCTTCCCCATCTTGAACCATAAAGAGATGTTATAAGTATTGAATCAAGTGGCCATGAAAGTACCCCTGATCCTTCTTTAGGTATTAGCTTTGTATTTAATATGAATTTTAGTTGAGATTCGTAATCTTCGAGTGCTTTTTCAAAAGAATCTTTTCTTTTTTGTTGTTCTGCTAAAAGCTTTTTATAATTGGATTCTTTGTTTTGAGTTTCTGTTAGGAGAGTATCTTTCTCTTTTTTATTATTTATTATTTCTAGTTCTTTTGCCTGAATGCTTTCTTTTAGTGTATTTAAATTATTTTTCTCTTCTTCTTTTTTATCTTTAGATTCAGTTAAATTAGCTTTTTGTTCAGAAATTACTTCTATGTGTTTTTTGATTTCAGTATTTAATCCAATTGTATTATTATACTCACGACTAAAATCACTTAGATTATTATCTACTAATATTTTTTGCAAGAAAGATTTAGAGTCTGATTGATATAAATTTTTTAAAAGACTTGAAAGATAATTTTTGGATTTGTTTAAGCTTTCATTTTTGTCGCTAATATCATTATTTAAAGATTTTATAATAAGACCTGTTGCTGTAATTTTCTTTTCAGTCTGTTCTCTTTCTTTTATTAATTTATCCCTTCTTAATGTTAAGTCTTTTATTGCATTAGCTAGAGTATTTTTTTGTTGCCCTGTTTCTACTATTTGACTAGAAAGAATTTTTATCTGATTGTTTATTTTCTCTATTTGGCTATTTGTGTTACTTATTTGTGTTTGAAGTTCCTCCGCTGTTTGAGCAGATGAGTATGAATAAAAAGCAAAAATAATAAATACAACAAAGATTATGGTGAATGTAATTTTTTTCATTACTATCCTTATTATACTACCCTTTTGCAAAAAATAAGAGCTTTTTAACTTAATAATTCAATTGCTTTTTTAATTCGAGAAATAGTTTCTTCTTTTCCTAAGATTTCAGAAAGAATAAATGGGTCAGGTGATTTATCAAGACCTGAGAGAGCAAAACGTACAGGATGAAGTATCTGTCCTCTGTTTGGAAGATTGTCAGATAGTTCCATTAATATTGGTTTTATTTTGTCTTGAGTGAAATCAATCTCTTCTGTTCTTGTAAGTGCATCAAGAGCATTCTCTAGATTATGTGCAATTATTTCTTTAATAGTATCTTTGTATATTAATTTAGATGATTCGTATTCTGGTTTTTTGTAAAAGAAATCAAGCTCACCAGAATTAACCATATTCTTTATGTCTCCGAATTTAGAAATTCTTTCTGCTATTATAGGAATAATCTTTTTTATTTGAAGTTCTTTAGGGAGCCATTCAAATATATACTTTTCTAATTCATCGTTCTTCAATCTTTTGATGTGTTCTTTGTTTATCCAGTCGAGCTTTTCTTCGTTGTATTTACCACCACTTATATGAATTTTATTTATATCAAAAAGATTAATAAATTCTTCTGGGCTCAATATCTCTTGTTCTCCCTCTGGACTCCATCCTATGAAAGCTAAAAAGTTCATCATTGCTTCTGGTAAGTATCCTTCTTTGCTGTATTCTAGAAAGTCTTTTGCTCCATCTCTTTTTCCTAATTTTTTCTTACCATCATCACCCATTATAGGAGGAAGTGTTACAAATTCTGGTCTTTTTATCTTTAATGCATCAAAAACAGATAAGAATTTAGGAGTTGAAGAGATGAATTCATCCCCACGCATGACATGCGTTACCCCCATTTCTAAGTCATCAATAATATGAGCAAAGTTGTAAGTTGGATAACCGTCACTTTTAATCAGAATAAAATCATCAAGAGCTTCTTCTCCTGCTTTTAAATGCCCACGAACTACATCTTCCCATTCATAACTTTTTATATCTGCAACTTTAAAACGAAGAGGTTTTGATCCATCCCAAATAGGTGGGTTTTCTGGTCTATGGTCTCTATATAAAAATGGTTTTTTATTTTCATCTGCTTTTTTACGAAATACTTCCACTTCTTCTTCTGTATAAGGATCAGCATAAGCTAAACCTTTGTCTATAAGTATTTTAGCGTATTTAACATATGAATCGAGTCTTTCTGATTGCTTATAAGGTGCATTTGGGCCTCCTATGTCTGGTCCTTCTGCCCAATTAATTCCTATCCATTTAAGTGATTCTATTATGTGTTCTATTGAGCCATCCACTTCACGAGCTTTATCTGTATCTTCTATTCTTAATATAAAAGTTCCGTTATTTTTACGAGCATAAGCCCAAGCATATAAAGCAGTACGAATACCACCAATATGTAAAAATCCTGTAGGAGACGGAGCAAAACGAGTAACAATTTTTTTATTTTGATTTTCCATATTATTCATGTGATAGAGCTATACTTAAAGCTTCTTCTGCTATTTTTTCTGCAGCAAGAGGACTTGCAAAAGATAAAGCACTTTCTTTCATTTTTAATAATTTATTACTATCATTTATTAATTTATCTATTTCAGAAACAAGAACATGTGGGGTTAGATTTGATTCATCTATAACTTCACAAGCACCTGTTCGAGCGTAGTTATAGGCATTCTTGCGTTGATGATCTCCATTTGAGTTTGTTATAGGAATAATAATTGATGGTATTCCCCATGATGCTATTTCAAAAATTGTAGAACCTGCTCTTGAGACTACTATTGTTGCAGCGCCAGCAGCCATACGAGTTGCTAGGTTATTTAAATAAGGCAAAGGAGCATATCGAGATATGTTATTATTGTTTTCCATTACAAGCTTAGATCTCCCTAGTACATCATTTATATTATTGATACCTGTTTGATGAATTATCTGATATTTAGAAAGCAGTTCAGGTAAAGTTTCTATAAAAATATTATTTATAATTTCAGCTCCTTGTGATCCACCTAATATTAATATAATAGGTAGGTCTTTGTTAAATTTAAAAAATTCAAGAGCCCCAACACTATCTCCATGTAAGATATTTTTTCTTATTGGTTGACCAGTAAGAGCTGTTTTTTCTTTTGGTAGATATTCTACTGCTTCAGGCCAAGAAATAGCAACTTTCTTTGCAAATTTTGCAGTCCAGATATTAAGTTTTCCTGGAAAAGAATCTGATTCATGCACTATTACAGGAATACGAAGTAATTTGGCTGCAAATACTGCAGGAAAAGCAGCGTATCCACCTTTTGATATTACTACGTCTGGATAGATGAAAAACATACTAAGTAATCCAAAAAACATACCTGTTGCTGTTTTAAATAAATCCGAAATGTTTTTTAATGAGAAATATAAACGCATTTTACCTGCAGGTATCTGAACGTAAGTTATACTATTCTCAAAAAGCATACGCTTATCGTACGGAGCATCTGACATATAGTAAAGTTTCATGTTTATAATTTTTTGTTTATCAGCACTTTCTATGAGTTTTTCAGCAATAGCTATAAGTGGATAAAAATGCCCACCAGTCCCTCCTCCTGTAAGTAATATTTTCATATACCGTACATTATATATTATTAAAGCTTTTTTTTCTAGAGCTTATTTACTTCAAACTCGGGAGGAAGTTCTGAGAGAAATAACAAAAGAAAAATCCTATTATTTAATCTGTTATTGTTTTATCCTTAAATCTCATCCCTGTTTCAAATAATTCAAACCCAAACTTTTTATAAAAAGGTATCAAAAAAATTTTATTCTCTGGCCATGCAAATAAACTAATAGAATTATAATTTTTATCTTTAGTAAAATCTAGTAAATTATTCATTATCATCTTACCTATTCCTTTATTTTGATAGTTTTTATGGACAACAATATCATATAACATACACATACAACCATCTTCTACGATTCTACCAATACCAACCATTTTTTCTTTGTCGTATACACTATAAACAAAAGATGATTTACTTAAAACTTCTTCCCATTTTTCTTTTCCTCTGGCCTTCCAACCAATTGAATTAAAAAGAGAATCTATTTTTTCTGGTTTTAAATCTTTTGTTGTTAGTTCTGTTAATTCCATTTTTTGTTATATATCAAAATTACTAATATCTTAGTGTTATTTAAAGAAAATTGAACCACTATCAAATTTCATAGTAAGAACTAACTCCCCTTTTGAATCAAACAAATAATTTTGTGTCTGATTTAGCATTTTACTGAAATCGTCTTCTTGTGAACCCTCGCAATACATTTTAGTAGACATCATCTTGCTAAAATTAAGAGCGTTGTCTTTCACTGTATATTCACCGCCTATATTATTACAGTCAGTTTTAGCTGAGAAAGTATTATCATTCTTAAAAGTGATACTGAATATATTTTGTTTTAATGGTGTGACTAATTTATCATCACTATATAATGTTTTCACCCACTCCCATTTTTTCATAGTAAGAGTATTATTCAAATTAGTTTCACCTTCAAAATTTTGTGTCACTTCACCAAACTGCATTGTCTTTGGATCAAGTTTTAACCAAATACTTTTTGCAACTGACGGTACTATAGCAAAACTTTCTCCAATTTTTCTATCGGCATAATTTACCACAATAACGTTTTTCCTAGAGGTTCCATTTGTTGTTTTCCCTTCATCCATATTAATTATCTGTGGTGCAATTCTATCTCCTAAAAGTACTCCATCTGAACCAATAGGACCATTTGCTGTATTAAGTAACGCTACAACGTAGTAGAACGTGCCACTACCACCAGTTTCTTGAGTTAAAATGAAAATTTTATCTTCCCTACTGTCTTCATTTAAATCATAGTTTAAGTCATTACCGAAATACTTAGTGACTATTTTTGAATTAGAACCTAAAGTTGCAGGAACTTCTGAAATACCATTTTTTAGTGTAACTTTTTGCCCAGCTATTACATATGTTCCATCATGCGAAAGGTCCTGTTTAACTGTTTGATTATCAATATTTATATTATTACTTCTAAAATTAAATTTATATATCAAAAATCCTATAATTATTAAAACCAAAGATACCAAGATTATTAATGTTTTTTTCATGTATTAATTATATACATAATTTACTAAATTATCTAGGTTCAAAATTTATTGAGCATAGTAAATGAGTATAAATAAAAATACCCATCGAGTTGATGAGTATTTTATAATTTAGTGTGATTCCATTATTTTCTTCTAATTTTTAGGCTTGTTAGTATCATTAACAAGCCAAAAACTCCGTAAATAACCCATGAGCATCCGTATGCCCCTAAGATTATTGCCTTGTTTTGATCCATATCTATAGAATAATAGATATTTTTCCCTCCATAGATAATAACTATTAGAGGTAAAGTTACCGCTAATATCAATAGGCTATTAGCTAATGACTCATATTTTTTCTTTGGTAAAAAAGATACTATCAAAGAAAAAACAAAAGTAGTCGTTAGGATTATTGGTAATGGCCACATTACAAATTCTGGTCTTGAAAGAAATGTTAATGCTGATGAAATTACCACAGCAATAAAATAAATACTAAATGTTCTAATTTTCGTTCTCATTTTCCTATTTTTTATGTTATTACAAAGAGCTATATCAGCCTACTTATAGCATGCTAAAGTATAGTTGTCAACATATTTAGGATATATAAAATTATTTTTTAGTTGTTGTAGTAATTGGATTTTTTTGAAATTTTGAAATATTTAAAATTATGCCCATTAAGCCAATATCTAAAAGAAGGGCCGTTCCTCCATGTGACATAAAAACAAGAGGTACTCCTGTTAAGGGGAAGACTCCTATTATTGAAGCAATATTCATAAATGATTGAGCTGTAATAATTGTTATTATTCCTATAACAAAAAGCTTCGAAAATGAGTCAGGTGCATAGTGAGCTACTCTGTATCCCCTCATAGCAAAAGCAACATAAAGACAAATAATTAATACAGAACCTATAAAGCCTGTTTCTTCTCCTACGACAGCAAAGATGGAATCTCCTTGTGGTTCTGGTAAATAATTAAATTTTTGGATACTTTGCCCTAAACCTCTACCTGTTATTCCTCCTGATCCTATTGCTATTAAAGATTGTTGTATTTGGTATGAAGAAGTACTTCCATTTTGACTTGGGTTTAAAAATGTATTAACTCTACTCTTTAAATATGGAGTAGTAAAAGCAAGAATTACGAAAGCAAGGATACTAACTATGATCATTCCAAGTATCCATTTCCATGGAGCTCCAGAGACAAAGAGCATCACAAGACCTGTTCCTGTGATTAGAATTAAACTTTTTGTATCAGGTTGATTTATAAGTACTACAGTAATTATCCCAAGTAGAACAATAAGTGGAATTAAACTAAATCTAAAATCCTGAACTTTACCTTTTGCCCAAGAAAGCCAAGCGGAAAAATAAATAATAAATCCTATTTTTAAAAATTCTACAGGCTGAAAAGATAATCCAAAAATATTTACCCATCTACTTGATCCTCCGTGTGTAAAACCTAATCCAGGAACGAAAACAAGAGTGGTGATAATTATAGAAACAATAAAAATAGGCAGAGAATATTGTCTCCAAAATTTATATGGTATACGTAATCCAAAATACAAAGCGACTATTCCCCCTACTAATCCAAATATTAATTGATTAAAAATAACAGCACAAAACTTCGATTCGTTTTTATTTAATATTCCTAATGATGCAGAAATAAACATAATAACTCCAATTATAATTAGAGAAAGAACTATTCCAAAAAACATTTTATCTATTTTATTTTTATTAGATGTCATTCTGTTTTTGGTAAATTAACTTATTATATATATGATTACTCCTAGTATTGCTGTCATTACACTTATAATCCAATAGCGCATTGTTACTTTATATTTAGGCCATCCTAATGCTTCAAAATGATGGTGTAGTGGTGCAAAAAGGAAAACTTTTTTACCATTTCTTAGTTTACGAGATCCAATTTGTATAATATTTGAAAGAGAGGTTATGAAAAGAGGAAATGCAATTATCGGAAGAAGTAGAACTGTATCAGTTAAGAATGCAATAACAGATAATGTTACTGTTAATCCTATCATACCTGTTTCCCCCATATAAAAACGTGCTGGAGGGATATTAAACCAAAGAAAAGCAAGTATTCCTCCTGTAATAACAGCACAGAAGGTTGCAATATCTACCTGATTATTGAAAAAAGATATAAGTGTATAAGCGGTAAAAATAGAAGCGAGTACTCCCCCAGAAAGACCATCTATTCCATCTATTACACTAGATGACCACAAAGAAATCATTACTAGAATAAAAAATGGTATAAAAAGATATCCTAAGTTTATAAATCCATACCATGGAATATATAATTCTGAAACTCCAAGTTTAAAATAAAACCATAATCCAATAACAACACCTAGAGATAATATTATTCCTATTTTAATATATCTTAAGATTATTGGATCAGTTGTCCATTTACCTTTCCCAAAAATTTGTAAAAAATCATCCCCTAGTCCTATAAGTGAAGCAATTATAAGAGTAAAGAACGGTAAAAGAGTTTGACTACGACTGATAAAGTACATCTTGCTTGATGATTCATTTACAAAAACAAAATCTATTAAACTAACAATAGCTAGAGTAAGAATTACTGAAATCCAGACTATCATACCCCCTGTACGAGGTGTTGATACTTCAGATTTATCATCATGGATTTTTGCAAACCCCCCGATTTCTTTTTCTGGAAGATTATTATTTCTAGAAACTCTGCGCCACATTCTATACTTATAAAAATAATGAGTAGCAATTGGAGTAAGAAGTATTCCAACAATAAAACTTATAACGGCTGGAAGAAAAATTTTTATAGCATTAGTCATTGTTTTCGTTTTGATTAAGAGTTCCATCTAAAGAAGCGACAACTTGTTCATAATTTGGTAGTTCTTTTATTGAAGTGACATTCATGAAAGATAAAGCTTCAAAAGTTGGACGATATAATATTTTTCTACTATCTTTGCTGTCTATGACTTTTTCAACAAGTCCTCTAACTAATAGATTACGGAGAATAAAACTTGAATTTACACCACGTATATAATCCACCTCACTTCTTGAGATTCCATTTTTATATAAAACAATAGAAAGAGTTTCTAGTGCTGCCTTAGAAAGTTCTTTTGAAATTTCTTCTTTACGGATTGATTCAATAAGAGAAGAGAGTTCACCTGATGCGCCCAAAACAACTCTATCTTCCTTACGAACAAGCACAAGACCACGAGATAATAATGATTGTTCGAGTTTTTTTAAAGCTTCTTCTATCTCTGTTTCATTTACTACTAAAAGTTCTGCTAATTTTTTAACAGAAATATCCTCTCCTTTATAAAATAATAACCCTTCTATTTTTGATTCTAATTCTATGGACATAATGTTTATATCAGGTGTTGGACATCTTACTTGGCTGTACAACATCTGATATTAATTATCTGTTAATGGTTGTTTATTAATTTCTATATCTTCAAAAGAAGCATTTTGTATAACATCAATCAATCCTTCTCTTACTAATTCTAACATAGCAAGGAATGAAACAATAACATGAACCTTGGCCTCTTCCCCGCTTTCAGCCCCATGACTTTTAGAAAATTCTCGAAAAGAAAGATTCATAGCGCTTTGTATTCTGTCTGTTAAATTATTTATAACTTCATCTATGTTTATGATTCTTTTGATTTCTATTTCTGGGAGTTTAACCTCTTTTTTAGGAACTTGAGCAAGAACATCTTCTATACACTTAGCCATGTTAGAAATTGTAATAGTGGGGTCAGGAGAAAATAATGGATCACTCCAAACACGATCAACAGGAGAAAAAATGATTTTTATTCCAAAATTATTTTTTACTTCAATACTGGCATTTTTAATAATTTGATAAAGTTTTAATCTTGCTTCTAGGTCAACTATTTTTTCTGTTTCATCTTCTGTTAAAGATAGGTTTGGTAATAAAGATTTTGACTTAATGAGTATTAAAGTAGCTGCAATTAAAACGAAATAAGAAACATCATTTATGTTTTTATTTTCTTCAGAAAGAGATTTAATGTATGTAATATAATCATTTGTAACTTCAGCAAGAGAGATTTCATTCACAAAAAGCTTCCTTGCTTCTATAAGAGAAAGAAGTACATCAAGTGGTCCCTCAAAGGCACTAGTTTTAACTTTATATAAAGATGAAGATATTACTTCTTCCATAATTAAAATCCTTCATCTGTTAATCTCTCATCGATTCTATTCATATCTCTTGGGAAGATACAAGCTTCACGTATATTTTTAAGTCCCAATATTTGCATTGTTATACGCTCAGCACCGAAAGCAAAACCGCCTTCAGGTGGAACACCGTATTTAAATGCTTCAAGAAACATCTTAACTTTAGATGGATCCATATTCCAAATTTTAACATGTTCTTCTAGTTGTTTTGAGTCATTTATTCTTCTACCCCCTGATAGCCATTCAACTCCACGACAAATTAAATCCATCCCTTCATTATATTCTGGTTCTTCTGGGTTTGGATAAACATAAAAAGGTTTTTTACGGGTTGGATAGCCATAAATAAATATGAAATCTGAACCTGTTTCTTCTTTAATTATTTCACAAATTTCTCTTTCATCCTGAGAGTTTGTATCTTTTTCTCCACGAACATCACGTCCAAATTTATCAAAAATTTTCTGTTGTACTTCTCGAAGAGAAAGAGTTGGAGTTTTATCTAGCATAACGGGAAGTTCTGCTCCTAGCAATTTTAGATGTTCAGAATTTCTTTTTTTAATTTGATCTAAAATGTGTTTAACTGTATTTTCTGCCATATCACGAACATCAGTCCATGATTCTATGAAAGCCATTTCTGCATCTAAAGAAACTACTTCTGTTAAATGTCTTGTTGTTGATGATGGTTCAGCTCGAAACACTTTATTTACAGAAAAACATCTTTCAAAAGCAGACATAACTATTTGTTTATAAAGTTGTGGTGATTGAGATAAAAATGCTTTTTTATCAAAATAATCTATTTGAAAGACTTCAGCTCCACCTTCAGCAGTAGCTGGAACCATACTTGGTGCTTGGAATTCAAAAAATAAATTTTCTTTCATAAACTCACGGAATGAATCTATAACAGTTTCTTCTATCTTAAATATCGCTTGAACTTTAGGTTGTCTTAAAACTATTGATCTATTATCAAGTTCCGTTGTTAATTCTAAGTTATAACCGCTAAGAGATATATCGAATGGTAATGGCGCAGCTTCGGCTAAAATTTTAATTTCAATAATTTCTAATTCTAAATCTCCATTTAAAATTCCTTCTTTTATGTTTCTTTCTGGTCTTTTATTAACCTTACCTTCTATTTTAACAGCAAATTCTTTACGTAAAGTTTTTCCAATTTCTAATGTTTCTGTATAGTTTGGCAAAATAACACCCTGAACAATACCAGTCATATCGCGAAAATCTAAAAAGATCATCTTTCCTTGATCACGTCTAATATCTACCCATCCCGAAATACTAACTGTAGAACCTATAAAATCTTTTAGATCTTTAATGTATGTACGCTGCATA
>CAIJZW010000034.1 GCA_903825265.1 uncultured bacterium
ATTTTTATTATATACAAAAAAGACTCGAGAGTAAAACTCGAGCCTTTTTTATTTCTAGATAATTAGAAGTCTGTTGCGACTACTGATGGAGATGCACCAGTCAATATAAGAAGGTTTGTACCTGTCTCATAGTAAAGTGTACTATTTCCACCATCACTTGCTCTCTTATCATCTGTTACAGTATAAGCTGTACTTTCTAGTTGTGCATCAATCTCAAAAGATAATGGGGAAAGAGAACATGCATAACGATACACTAAATCTGAACTTCGTACCGAAGTAGGATCAGCAATTGTATTTGAGGGATCTACTGGGATGTTTGAAATTGGAGAACCACCAGTGATAGCACTGAAATTAACAGGAATCCAACCTGTACCGTCAGTTAGACTACCAGCTGCTGTTGTTGTAGGTTGAATTGCAGGAGTCGTACCTGTACTACTATCTAGGGCAACATCTGTTATTCCAGTTCCTGGGAAAGAATACCAAATTTTATATGTTCCTGATGATCCCCATGCGGTTGCTGGAGTAGGTTTACATTTTGTGTTAATACTTGCGCCTGTTTGGCCATCAAGAGATGGAGCAGCGACACTTGTCATGTAAAGACCAATAGCAGTCTTTAAAGTACTCAAATCTGAGATACGCTGACTGTCTCGTGCCTTCTTTAAAGTTTCAGATGGATTCAAAACTATAACAAGAGCGACAGAGAGAATAGCAATAATAGTTATAACAATCAAAAGTTCTAATAAAGTAAACCCGCCCTTTTTATTATTTTTCATAAAATACATTTTTAAAATAACTTATATCTAATAATTTATACTCTCATAAGTATACCAAAACACACGATGCAAGTAAACAACAAAACATAAACTGTGGATAACTTTTCCTTTAATTTTTGAAATATTCTTTAATTTTATCTACAATTTCTTGTATTTGATGATCCACTTTGATTAAATATTCAGTAGCACCTAAATCCATAGCACGAACCATATCATCTTTTTGACCTAGATTTGAAATTACCAAAACTGGAATTCCTAAGTATTTATTATTTTCCTTTATTTCACTCAACACCCAAAAACCATCTTTTTTAGGAATCATGAGGTCCAGTATAATAAGATCCGGCTTTTCTTCGGATAATAATTTCATTGCATCTTCTCCATTATTTGCGTGTACGGTTAAGATACCTTCTTTCGCCAGTTTAATTTCGTAAACTTTTGATATTTGGATATCATCTTCCACAACAAGAACCTTTTTCTGAGATTCAATCATATACTATATAATAGCATCTATTCACAAAAATCGTCAATAAAATTACTAAATATTAATTAAGTAGTAAGTAAAAATAGTAACAAACTAGGGGGTATAATTATTTATACACAAAACATAGCATCTATACAAAAAACTTGTTATAATATTAATGTACCTAAAAAAGTTTTCTTATGAATATTTTAAACCATCTTATAAAAGAAAAAAGTGTCGTTGGCCTTGAGCTTAACGATTCGGTAATACGTGTTGCTTATTTCCACCCAATAAAAAAATTTATACCAAAAAGACATGCTGATAAAGATGAAGAGAGCACGGAAAAAAGACTCGTTCTAATAGAAGAAGTAATACCTGTAAATACTATTTTAAACGGAATAGTAAAAGACAAAGAACTCTTAACAAAAATTTTAAGAAACATCTGGAAAAAAGAAAAGCTTAGTAGTAAATGTGCAATTGTATCTATACCAGAAGATAAAATATATTCAAATCTTTTTACATTTCCTAAAACTGTTAATGATGAGCATCTTAAACAAGCAATCGATCTAGCGATTGATTTCAAGCTTCCTTTTAAAAGAGAAGATATATATTTGGGATGGGAAAATACTTTTAACTCTTCTACTGGTGTAAACGATGTTATAATCTCTACTATTCCAAAAGCTATTGCTGATAATTATATTAAAGTTTTGAATAATGCGGGGATCGATATTCTAGCACTTGAATCTCATCTTTTCAGTATTGCCCGTTCCATCAAATTAAATAGCGATGAGGCAACATTAATCAGTAAAACTAATCAAAATAGTTTAACAATATTTTGCCTAAAAAATAATGCTTTAGACTTTTCTCGTACAATTCCAAAGTTAATTGTTTCTGATGATAAATTAATACAAGATGAAACAGATAGAATAAAAAATTCAATTGAAACAGAATATAAAGAAAAATTAGTTGAATTATCTCTAGAAAATTCAAGAATTAAAGACGAATATCAAAAATTTCTTGGACAAGACATAGATATTGAGGTTGAACAAAAATGGCTTATTTCTGTCGGAGCAGCCATTCGTGGAGAAATACCTAAAGAGAAAGATAACGCTATAAGCCTACTCCCAATAGGAACAATTGAAGCTTACAGATATCAGAAGATTAAAACATTCATTGCTCTTATGAGAAATATGATAATTGGCGTATCTATATTCTTTGTATTTGCTTTCCTAGCCTCTTATTTCTTCATCTTTTCCCTTTCTCAAACAATTAAAAATGTAAGTCTTGATACGCCTATATACCCAACATCTGGAAATCTAACAGAAAAAGAAGCATTGATTGATAAAGTAAACTCACTTACATTAGTTTCGTCAGGAATCTTAGCAACAAACCCAGACTGGAGTATTATTATTGATGATATAAATTCAAGGACAGTTTTAGGTATTACAATATCAAATTTTAGCGCACCATCAATAAGCGATAAAATATCAATAGCTGGTACAGCTACTACTCGTGACATATTGAATCAGTTTAAGAAACTACTTCAAGGGTCTCCATATTTATCAAACGTAGAATTACCTATTACAAATCTTGAACAAAAAAGTGATATTCCATTTTCTATAACTTTCTCGATTAAAAATCCTAGCATGCTATACAATAAATAATATGTTAAAATCAAAAAATTTATTAAGGTTAATAATCAAAAATTTAATTATTTCAATTATTGTTATTTGTGCGTCTATAACAATAATTATTTTGATAAAAAATCGGGTTGAGAATATCACTAATACAATTATGTTCAATCGCAAACTAGAAGCTGAATTAAAAATGCGAACCGAATTTATGTCTGCTGTTGAGCATGATGCCGGGATTATTGGAAATAACGAACCCC